>CAZIYQ010000109.1:0-9402 GCA_964543505.1 uncultured bacterium
ACTCTTCTCAACCCAGGGAACACGAACCATTCCAATAAAAGATTTTGCCCTGGCAAACCGAAAAACACGACGCGGGCAAGAGGAGCTCCTGATGGAGATCAAAGTCCCTAAAAAACCAGCCTCCGCCCTGGCGCATTACGAAAAATTTCGCCGGCGTGCCGCCAGTTCCCTGGCTGTGGCTAGCGTGGCTGTTTATCTTGATTTCAGCGGATCAGAATGTACTGATGCACGTATCGTCCTGGGAGCGGTTGCACCATCACCCGTAAATGCAGTTGCCGCAGCTGAAGTGCTGACCCATAAGAAAATATCCCATAAATTAATTCTAACGGCGGCTGATATTGCCCGATCTGCAGCCCGTCCGATAAACGACGTCAGGGCTACCGCAGACTATCGCAGAGAATTGGTTTTTGTGCTGACCAAAAGATCTTTGCTCCATCTACTCGACATGAGAAAGGAGATCCGGTGAGTAAAAAATATCTCATTGAACTTCTTGTGAACGGTGATAGCTATTCTGTGGCGGTGAGAGCTTCTGATACATTACTCCAGGTGCTGAGAGATAAACTCAACCTAACGGGAGCAAAATCCGGTTGCGGGGTTGGAGATTGCGGAGCCTGTACGGTTTTGCTCAATGGCCAGCCGGTGAATTCTTGCATATTTCTCGCCGTTGAGGCCGATAAACAGGAGATCACCACCATTGAAGGGCTTGCCACGGGCGGCAAACTGCACCCCTTGCAGCAGGCCTTCATTTCCCACGGAGCAATACAGTGTGGATTCTGTACTCCCGGAATGATCCTCACGGCAAAAGCACTCATTGACCGTGAGCCCAATCCCACGGAAGAGGAAATCCGCCAGGGTCTTTCCGGAACGCTCTGCCGCTGTACGGGATACAGCAAAATTGTTGAAGCAGTCCGGCACTGGCAGGATTTTGACGGCCATCGACCATTGGCAAATACTATCGAAAAAATTACTTCGGCCACAGTTGGAAAGCGCTTGCCGAAAAAAGACTCTCTCGAAAAAGCTACCGGTCGAGCCAAATATACAGATGATATTCATCTCACCAGCATGCTCTACGGGGCTTTTTTGCGGAGCCCCCTGGCCCATGCCAAAATCCGCTCTATTGATACCCATAAAGCTCGGGCATTGCCCGGTGTCAAAGCCATCCTCACTGGCAAGGATGTTCCGGATATTCTATATGGGGTAAGCCCGGCCCGCTACGATGAAAATATCCTCGCAAAAGAAAAGGTCTGTCATTTTGGGGATCGCGTAGCGGCGGTGGCTGCCATTGATGAAGAAACCTGCCGCAAGGCTCTTGAACTCATTGACGTTGAATACGAAGAACTGCCGGCGGTGTTTGATCCCATGGAGGCCATGGCCGATGGCGCTCCCCTGATCATTGAACGCTATCCCAATAACATCAACACTCGGGTGGACTGGGATTTCGGCGATATCCAGCAGGGCTTTGACGAAGCCGATCTGATCATAGAGGATACCTTCTCCGGGAACAAGACCCACCAGAGCCCTATGGAACCTCATTGCGCCATCTCTGAATGGGATTCAACGGGCCGCCTTACGGTTTACACATCAACTCAGGTAGTGCATTATGTTCAGTATCAGCTCTCACGCCTGCTGGAAATTCCACAGGGAGACATCCGGGTCATCGGCACCCATTGTGGTGGCGGATTCGGCGGAAAAGCCGAGGTGAATCCGCTGGAGATCTGCTCTGCATTTCTGGCCCGGGAAACGGGGCGCCCCGTTAAAATGCGCTTTTCCCGATCGGACATGTTTTACCATGGACGTGGCCGGCACAAACAGACCGTTGACCTCAAAATCGGCATGAGAAAAGACGGGCGCATCACTTCTGTACAGCAGAAATCGATTGTTGAAGGCGGAGCCTACAGCTCATTCGGCATCATTGCCACCTATTATTCAGGCTCCATGGTTCCCACACTTTACAAGATTCCCAATTACAAGTATGATGGCTATCGGGTGAATACCAACCTGCCGGCCTGCGGTGCCATGCGGGGCCATGGCTGTCCCCATCCGCGCTTTGCCTTTGAAAGCCTGCTGACACGGGCGGCCATAGAGCTGAATCTCGACCCCATTGATATCCGTATCAAAAATGCCATGACCCCCAACACCCAAACCGTCAACGAACTGGATGTGGGTTCCTGCGAACTGGTCGCCTGCCTTGAAACCGTCCGCCGAGAGAGCGGTTGGGATAAAAAATGGAACAAACTTCCCTTCGGCAAAGGTATCGGTATCGGTTGCGGCGGATTTGCCAGCGGGGCGGGCTATCCCATTTATCGCTCAAAATTTCCACACTCGAACGCAGTACTCAAAGTCAGTGAAGATGGGCACACGGTAATACTTTATACCGGTGAGGCAGACATAGGACAGGGGTCTGCAACGGTGTTGTCACAGATCGTTGCGGAGACGCTGGGCATCTTTTATGACCGCATCAAGGTTGTCTATGCCGACACCGACAGGACACCGCTGGGCTTTGGTGCCTATTCTTCGCGGGTCACCCTCATGGGAGGTAATGCCTGTAAGATGGCCGCTGAAGATATCAACTCAAAAATCCGGGCAACGGGTGCAAAAATGATGAGTATCCCGCCGCAGCGCATCCAGATTCAGAACGACCGGGTTTTCGATGCCGAGAGCCCCGAAACAGGATTACCCTGGGCGGAGGTAGCCGCACAATTCTTTTCCGAACAGGGTCCTTTAATGGGTCGAGGGCACTACTCTCCGCCTGAAGGATTGGGAGGTAAATTCAAGGGTGCGACCGTCGGTACTTCCCCGGCTTATTCCTTTACGGTCTGTGTCTGCGAAGTAGAAGTGGATCTGGAAACCGGTCAGGTCAAAGTTACAAACTTCACCGACGCTCACGATCTCGGCACGCCGATTAACCCCATGACCGTTGAAGGGCAGGCCGAAGGCGCCATCGCCATGATGCTGGGGGAAACGCTGTTTGAAGAGGTGGCTTTCGATCATAAGGGGCAGATCCTCAACCCCAATCTGCACGATTATGTGCTGCCAACCGCCATGGATGTGCCCCCCATTCACAGTTTTATCGTTGATTCCTATGAGCCCAGAGGACCTTTTGGCGCCAAGGAAGTAGGTGAAGGGGCCACACTGCCGGTTATTGGAGCGATTGCCAATGCTATCTACGATGCCATCGGTATTCAACTCACCGAACTGCCCATAACTCCGGCCAGAGTTCTGGCAGAATTGAAAAAAGCCGGAATTAAAAATGGTATCCCAGCCAAATGAGCACACCTCCGTTCATACGAGTATCTGTGAAGCCGGGAGTTTCCCATATAAGCGCTAATAAAAGGAAAATATGGCGATAGTCCCAAAACATATCAAGGATCTGGCCGCCTACAAAGCGGGAGCACCCGCTTCAGAGATTCGCAGACAATACAATCTTGAGCGAATTATTAAACTCAATTCAAACGAAAATCCTTACGGCCCGTCGCCAAAGGCCATTGCTGCTGCCACAGAGTCGCTTTCAGAAACACACCGCTATCCTGATCCCAATGGCTATGAATTACGCACAAAATTGGGTAATAAATATGGACTTAAGCTGAACAATACGGTGCTGGGTTCAGGCAGTGAGGGTATCATGTCCATCATCATGCGAACCTTTTTGGCACCTGATGACGAGATCATCGGAGCACAAAATTCCTTCATCGGGTTCAAGGTCCTGGCCAATGCCAGCGGCAGACGCATCAACTGGATCCCAATGAAAGATTACCACTATGATCTCAAGGCCATGGCTGATGCAATCAGTGAATATACCAAGATCATCTATCTCGCCAACCCGGACAATCCCACGGGCAGTTATTTCAACAGAGCTGATTTCGAAGCATTCGTCGCCAGAGTTCCAGATAGGGTGTTGATCATCCTGGACGAAGCCTATTTTGAGTTTGCAAAAGATCATCCCGACTACCCCGATTCCATGGATTACCGCTTCAACAACGTAATTACACTGCGCACCTTTTCAAAAGCTCACGGTTTGGCTGGATTCAGGGTTGGGTATGGGTTTGCTCACGATGAGCTCATTAGCAATCTGATGAAGGTGAGATTGCCCTTCGAACCGGCACGGCCCTCCCTGGCTGCTGCTGTTGCGGCGATGGATGACGAGGACTATCTGCAAAATACCCTGGAGGGTAACCGTGCCGAGCGGGCGCACCTTGAGCGGGAATTCAAAAAGCGGGGAATGATCGTTTTGCCGTCAGCCACGAATTTTTTGACGCTTGTCTTTCAGGATGCAGACAGAGCCAGTGCATTTACAGGAGGGCTCCTGCAAAAAGGGATTTTGGTCCGACTCTTGATCAGTTTTGGCTGGCCCCAGGGCGTCAGAATTACCGTTGGCCGACCAGAGGATAACCAGATTTTATTAACTGTGGCGCAGGACCTGTTAATTCACTAAAACGACCCGGGATGTGGATACCCGGAGCTATTATAACATTGTTCAGATCACAGTCCTGCTGCAACTGTAGCGGGGGATCAAATTCAAATTGAGAAACATCCGGGCTGTTGTAAATTCATCGACGAAAATGAATCAAAATCCGGAGATGTGGTGCAATAATTTTATCCAAGGGAGAAATTCCTGTGGGATTGTAAGGAAAGGTATTTAGGAATGGCACAAGGTCAAAAAGAAGTTGTAATCGTCGGCGCAGCCCGAACCCCCATCGGTAAACACGGAGGATTTTACAACAACGTCTCGGCAGAAGATCTGGCTGTGCTTGCCGTAGAAGAAGCTCTGCTGCGTTCAACCATTGATCTGACAAAAATTAAAATAGACCAGCTTGTGGCAGGAATGATCTATATCGATTCCCGGAACCAGCAAATCTATTTGCCCAGAAATGTGGCAACAAGGGTGGCAAAAAAATTCAACGATACTGATAATTTGTACGTAGCTCCGGGCAAAACAGCCCTCAGGATTTGCGGAACCGGCTTTCAGACCATTGCAGATGCATTCGATTTAATCAGGGCCGAGGTACCCCATAAATTGAATTGTGTCATTTCATTCGGTACCGAAAACATGTCCCGGACCAACCTGATCCACCAGGGAAGACGCAAAAAGGAAAACGTATGGGAATTCGAAGACGCCCCCATGCTGGACTATCTTCTGGAGGGCTTCAACCACAATCAGTTTGACACCCTCATGCCTAAAACCGCAGAAAAGTACGGAGCTATGGTCGGTATAACCCAGAAGGATTGTTTCGAATTTTCGGTCCTAAGCCACGAACGAGCCAGAGATGCACAACTGAAACAGTGGAATCGAATGACGGGTTCAAATAATGGAGACAACGACTTTTTAAAGGGTATTTTCAGCGTAGATACCATTGATGAAGAGGGATGCCCACTTGTGACATGGCGGGACGAGGGTGTGCGGTACGATGTGAGTTTTGAGGAGTTAAGCCGTTTGCATCCCCTCGTTCAGAAAAATGGTCTGGTTAATCCGGGTACTGCCAGTCAGATCAGCGATGGCGCCGCGGCGTTGGTTTTTATGGACAGAGACCTTGCGGATAAACATCACATTCCTTATCGAGCAATAATTACAGGTTATCATTTTGCCACGGTGGATCCCACGATTATGGGCCGGGGTCCCGTGCCCGCCATTCGGGAGCTCATGCTTAAACTAAATTTAAAAATGACCGACGTGGATCTGTTTGAGATCAATGAAGCCTTTGCGGCCCAGTATTTGGGTGTCGAAAAAGAACTGGAGCTTCCGCGGGAAATCACCAACGTCAATGGAGGGGCCATCGCCATCGGCCATAATATCGCCGCTACGGGATTAAGGATTACTGCGGATCTGATGTACGAACTTCTCCGCAGAGATCAGAAAATTGGCATCGCTTCGGCCTGTATCGGAGGAGGACAGGGAGGGGCTGTCTGTGTGGAGATTATATCATAATCAATGCATAGGTGATTCGAGTTTTTGAGATGCCGATCTTCCATTCCGCACATCAGCGAGTGTGCCAAATTTGCAGTCAGAAAATATAAAGGATATCGTTAATGGGAACGTGTTTTTCTTTCGGTAATCGACTATTAAAAAATCAAATTGCCAGACTGAATCGGGTGGACAAAATTGCCCTGATCGGTGCTGGCACCATGGGCATTGGTATTGGGATCGACCTGCTGAACAAAACCAATTATCAGATCACTTTCATCGACATCTCTACGAATGCCCTGAAGCGGGCAAAAACAGAAATTGGGAAATATACGACGGGTCAGGTCTCTGGCGGCCGTCTTTCAAAAGAAACAGCGGATGTCTGGGCCGGGAGAGTTGCTTATACGGAGGACTATTCAGCACTAAAAAACACCCAGATCATCTGGGAGATCGCAACCGAACGACTGGAGATCAAAAAGGTGATCTTTGCTCAAATCGAAAAGCACAGCACTCCTGAAAAGCTCCTGTTCATCTATTCAAACACATCCTCACACACAACCAGTGAGTTGGCAGAATTATTTTCGGATCGGTTTTTACAGGAAAAGTTCTTGACGGGTCACGGCTATTTTCCCTTTCATCTGAACCGGCTCTTCGATGTGATGAGAGGTAAGCATGCCATAGAGGAAACCTTTCTGGCGGGGGTTATCTTCGCTGAACAGATCCTCGAAAAGAAAACCATGGCCCTGTGCAAAGATCATCATGGATATATCGCAGACCCCATTTTTCAAAGCATGGCAGCCATTATCAGCTGGGATATTAAAAGCGCACAGGATTTGATTGATCTACCGGCCATTTTTACGCTCATGTCGGCCAATCCTTTCGTCGTGCTGGACCGTACGGGACACATGCCCTATACAGAAAGCAGCCACCATTTCGGGAAAGCTCTGCCAGTCGACGATCGGCTTCGATCTCTTTACAACCAGGATGGCAGGCACTATCCCCAATGGATTGAAAAACTGGAAAAGGACGGACGCACAGGTATCAACTCCCCCACAAAGGAAGGGTTTTTTAAATGGGGGGAATCTGCGGGCGGAGGGAAACCACTCAAGGCCTATGACCCTGCTTCAAACACCTATCTGCCTGCAGAACCGTCAAGCCCGGCTGAGTTTTGGTCCTTTGAACAGGCCAAATCCCTTGATCACCGGCAAGCAGCCATAAAGAGCCCGGAGGGATTGGCCCTGATTGCCGAGTCAGACGACCGGGGAGGCTGTTCCTTCAGAAGATATGTCCTGCCTATTTTGCTCTATGCAATGGATCTCGTGCAGGACGGCTATGCTACCGCCGGTGAGGTCAACGCAGCTTCAAAAGTCGGCCTGCGATTTAAATACGGTCTTATGGAGATCATCGATGCCTTTGCCGCCCGGTTCGGGATTGAGGGATTCCTCGCCCTGATCCATAGGGCCGGACTTGAAAATCCGGACAGGGCAGAGTTATTCGACACAGACGGACGGGTGGGGCCCCGAAAAGGCAAACCCGGTCTGCTCAGAACCCTTCAGCAGAAGGGCTGGAAAAGCCTGCTGGGCTACGGTCGTGTTTACGGTACGCCGGTCAGTGAACGGAATTTGCAGTCCGGAGCCCTGGACCCCTATTACAACGATCTGCGTTTTGTATATCCAAACACAAAAGATCGAGTGGTTTCCATCATCTTTGATAATCCCCTGAAGGGCAATGTGTGGAACAAATACACACTCGATCAACTGGATCATGCCCTTGGTGTCACCCTTGAGCTTTATGAGAAAGGCCTGGCTGGATCGATCCTTTTCACCGCCGCCGGATCAAATATGCGCATGCTGGGTGCCGATGCCCGGCAATTCAACAAAGGCTGGTTTGATGCACGCGTGGGATACCGGTTCCTCGGAGAGCAAGAGGCCGCTTATTTTACCAAAGCCGGATTGAGAATTTTCCGTTTTCTCCAGGGATGCCCACTGTGGACGATCGGTGTGTTTGGAGAAAAATGGGGCGGCGGCGCTGAATTTTCCTACTTCCTCAATCAGCGTTTCGACCTGGAGGTCCACGGCGTAGAATTCGACACCCTCAAACGCAAAGCGGTAATGCGGGAAAAAGCGGTCTATAATCAGCCTGAAATCGATTATGCGATACTCGCAGGGTTCGGCGCCGTTCAGGAACTTCATCGGCTGGGATTTGGAGATTCAATAATTGATGAGATCTTCCTCCAGGGCATGACGGCCACAAGGGCACACCAGGTTGGCCTATCAAATTTCATCCACAGTGAGGAAACCGAACTTCTGGCGAAGGGCTATGAGGCGGCCCGTCTGAACAGTAAATATGCTGCACCCTATTCGGTTGAGCTTTACAACTCCCAAAAGAAAGCAGCATCCCAAAGTCGGCTGACTGATGAAATCATTATCAAACAAACCGGAGAAACCTTCAATCCCGCTAAAAATCCCTATGTTGCAACGGGTCTGCTGCGCCTGTTGAATATGACCGGGAAGAATCCGCCACCAAAACTTGCCCCCGTTCAGGATCAAAGTGGCTGGAGTTTGAAATATGACCGTCTATTCCCGGGAGAAAAAGCATGACGGCTCGACGGATATGTGTCATTGGAGCGGGACCCGTGGGGTCCATCCTTGCGGTCCACCTGATCAACGCTGGACATGACGTGTATGTGGTAGATGCGAGGCCTGACTACATCAAAACCATGCGTGAATCCGGTCTGCAGGTTGTGGGAGTCCGCGAAAATTATGCCCGTGTGGAAAACGGACACACTGCTATCCGCGAATTAAAGAATGTCCCTCTCGATCATATTTTCGTATGTGTGAAATCCATAGACCTGGCGGGGACAGCCCGGGAATTGAAAGCCTTAGGGTCGTCGGAGGTCACATATGTCCTCTTTGAAAACGGTATTGACAACGAAGAAATCCTGAAAAGTTATCTCCCCTGCGATAATATTCTGCGAGGGGTGATCAACTACGCCGGTATGGTGACGCGTCCGGGTGTTGTTACCATGAATTATTTTAATCCCCCGAATTTCGTGGGGCATCTGACCTCAAGGGGCCGCGAAAGAGCTAAAGAAGTGAGCGAGCTGATCAGTGAGGCGGGCCTGAAAACGAAATATACCAAAGTCATCAAGAAAAAATCCTGGCGCAAGACGATTCTAAATGCTGCCATCCTTCCCATATCCGTCATAACCGGATTGAGCATGGGAAAAATCATCGAGCATCCCGAATTAAAAGAGGTCATCCTGACCCTGCTGAGTGAATTCAGGAATGTAGCAGCGAAAGAAGGCTATATTTTCAAAGACCATTTTTCGGCCAAAGCCCTCAAGTATTTCCAGAAAGCGGGCGATCACCGAACTTCCATGTCTTTGGATTTTGAGGCCGGGAAACCCCTCGAGATGGCTTCCATGAACCTGAAAATTCAGGAATATGCCGACCGCCACGGCGTTCCCTGTGACTACAACAAAATTCTTTGCACCGTCATGA
>CAZIYQ010000110.1:0-9271 GCA_964543505.1 uncultured bacterium
CAACTATCGGCAAACACGATATTAGCTCCCCTGAGAACAAAAGCGTTTGCCAGGGATACAAAGGCATACGATGGAATAATGACCTCATCACCGGGACCAATATTCAGTAGTATTGCGGCCATTTCGAGGGCATCTGTACAGCTTGTGGTTAAATAACAGCGTTTAAAGTTATATCTTTTCTCGAAAAAAGAATGACACCGTTTCGTATACATTCCATCGCCGGAGATTTTTCCGGATTGTACCGCTCGCTGCATGTATTTGAATTCGTCGCCGGTGAAATATGGTTTATTGAAAGGTATCAATTCTTATTTGTTCATTTATAAAAAACTCTTTGTTAATATAAACATAAAATTATGATAGATGAGGGAAATATAAATAACATTATATTTTCATTGTACGAGAAAATTTTTATTTTAAGGAAAAATCCAATCAATGAAATACTTCTCGTCAAGAGTAAATTATTACTTTTAAATTTCGGACCTTATTAACAGGTATTTATGACAACATTTTACGTTACAACACCGATATATTACGTCAATGACAAACCCCATATCGGTCATGCATACACTACTCTGCTTGCCGATGTGCTGGCAAGATACCATCGTTCCCTGGGTGATGAAGTTCATTTTCTTACAGGGACAGATGAACACGGCCAAAAAGTTCAGGAATCTGCTCAAAAGCGAAATGTGGATCCTCAACTACATGTAGATGAGTATGTTGTTCGATTTCAGGAATTATGGGAAAAATTGCATATTCAAAACGATGACTTCATCAGGACAACAGAAAAACGCCATACAGATCGTGTCATCGATCTACTTAATTTGTTATGGGATAAGGGCGAGATCTATGCAGCTGAATACGAAGGTTACTATTCTGTTTCGGAAGAGAGATTCATCACCAAAAAGGAAGTAGAAGAAGGCAATTTCCGGGAAATCAAAAAACTCAAGGAAAAAAATTATTTTTTCCGCATGTCTGAATATCAAGATGCCCTGATTGAACATATTAAAACCCATCCCGATTTCATCCTCCCGAAAACACGAAGAAATGAAATCCTGGGATTCCTCGATAAACCACTTACCGATCTCTGTATTTCCAGGCCAAAAACCAGACTGAATTGGGGAATTGAATTACCATTTGATAAAGATTATGTTACCTATGTCTGGCTGGATGCCCTGACGAATTACATCTCCGCTATTGGCTGGAATTCGGACAATGATAAGTTTCACAAATGGTGGCCTGCTAATTATCATCTCATGGGAAAGGACATCCTTACTACTCACACCGTGTATTGGCCAACCCTGTTAATGGCTGCAGGGATTCAACTCCCAACAACGATCCTTGCCCATGGATTTTGGCTCTCTGGCGATACTAAAATGTCAAAATCACTTGGAAACGTTGTCAATCCGCTGGATCTGGTGGATAAATATGGTGTAGATCCGGTTCGCTACTATCTCATGAGAGATATGGTTTTAGGACATGACGCTTCTTTTTCATTGGATGCGTTTATCCGTCGCTATAATTCTGATTTGGCAAATGATTTTGGTAATCTTGTCAACCGGGTAACGATCCTGATTAAAAAATATTTTGATGGGATCATCCCAGAGCCAGGATCCTACGACGAGATCGACCTGGATCTCATTGCACTTGCTAAATCCATACCACAGGAGGTCAAATTACTGATCAGCAGTTTAAAGATCAATGAGGCTATCGAAACAACCCTCGGGCTATTTCGAGCATTGAATCGTTATCTGGAACAAAAGGAACCGTGGAAAATCATTAGACAGGATGCTGACCAGAAAATAATTGCCGGCCGAACGCTATCGCTTTCAGCGGATATCTTGAGGATAGGTGCACAGCTTCTACATCCTGTGATGCCCAGCAGAGTTGACAAAATATTGCAAATTCTTGGTGCACAAAACTTGGATATAGCCAATTTTTCAGTTGGCCTGTTAAAACCTGGCACAATTCTGGGAGAGGGGAAATCTCCTTTTCCACGGATCGATATTCCCAAATGAACTTAATAGATACGCATGCGCATCTATATGATGAGACTTATAACGACGATTTTGATGAGATGCTTCAGAGAGCAGAAAATGCCGGTGTCAATAAAATGATCTGTGTCGGGACTGATCTTCAATCATCCGAAAAATGCATTCATCTCGCCGAAAAATATCATTCACTCTACGCATCCGTTGGTGTTCATCCTCATGATGCCTCAAATGTTGATTCCCATTATATAAAAGAGTTGGAGTCATTTTCAGATCACCCTAAAGTTGTCGCCATCGGCGAAATTGGGCTGGATTATCACTATGATTTCAGTCCTGCAGAATTACAGAAAAAAGTGTTCTGCAGCCAATTGGAGTTGGCAAAATCTCTGGAAATGCCATGCATAGTACATAACCGAGAGTCCAACAGTGATCTGTTAAACTGTCTCAAGCTGACCGGAAATCATTATGGCGTCATACATTGCTTTTTCGGGACGATGCAGTTTGCAAATGAAATTCTGAATTGCGGGTTCCTCCTGTCCTTCACAGGCACTGTTACCTTTAAACGCGATTTAAACGATTATAAAGAACTCATAAAACAGCTGACACTCTCTCAATTTATGCTTGAAACCGACTCCCCCTATCTGTCGCCAATTCCTTTTAGAGGCAAAAGGAATGAATCTGCTCATGTTAAAATTGTAGCCGAACATATCTCATGTTTTTTAAATCTCCCTGTTGAAGAAATCGCCGAAGCAACAACCTCGACTGCATTGAACTTCTTTAAAAAAATGCAATGAGGCACCCTTTTCGGAAGAAATGGGGACAAAATTTTTTACGGGATCCAAATTATATACGTAAAATCATTGCCACTCTCGACCCTCAACCTGAAGATATTATTCTCGAAATTGGTCCCGGTGATGGTGCTCTTACAAATGAGCTCGCATCACAGGTTTCAAAGATTATAGCCATTGAGATCGACCCCCTGCTTGTTAAACATTTGAATGAGACCTGTAGCACAAATGTGAATATTATTGAAGGAGATATTCTTGATTATAATTTTTATAATATCCCGTCAGGTTTTAAAATTTTAGGTAATCTACCCTATTATATTACTTCACCAATTATCTTTAAAATCATTAACAATGATAATTGGGAGACTTCTGTACTCATGGTTCAACAGGAGGTTGGGGAGAGGATAACAGCCAATCCCGGCAGAAAAATTTATGGTCGGATGTCAGTAATGATCCAGACCCTTGCTACCGTAAAATCACATTTTAAAGTTCCTTCCACAGTTTTTCAGCCCAGACCGAATGTGGATTCAATCGTTATTTCATTACAACCTTTAAAATCACAAATTACAGATCCTATTCAATTCAGCCGCATCGTAAAACTGGCCTTTTCTCAACGTAGAAAGAAACTTAAAAATACACTCGGTGACTTCCTGAATTCGTCGTTGACAGAAATTTATGGGGATAAAAGACCAGAGCAATTATCGGTGGATAATTTTATTCTGATATCAGAATCGATCTCTTCAGCTGATTCGTCTGCAAAACACTGATAAAACGAACACAATCCTCAAAAAGTAACCATCCGAAATCCCGACAGCTGAAATCTGGTTCTACCAAGCTCTTTTCTACCTGATGATATGACATTTGCATTAAATTTTGTTCCAAATTAGAGGAGTATTTCAATGCTTTCAAAATTATCAGAAGATCTAAAAACGGCGATGAAAGCCCGGGATAAAGAAAAAGTAATGGCTTTGAGAAATATCATCGCAAAAATAAAAGCTATTCAAATAGACCAAAAAGAAACGTTATCTGAATCCGAAATCCAGAAAATCTTACTCAGTTACACGAAGCAGTTAAAAGATTCCATCAGTCAGTATCAGAAAGCAGGCCGAGAGGATCTTGTTGAAAATGAATCTGCTGAATTGCATACAATCGAAAGCTATTTACCGGCTCAAATGTCTATTGACGAGCTAAGAGACGTTGTGAAGACGATTATTGCCGAGACCGAAGCATCTTCAATGGCAGATCTGGGTAAAGTTATGCCTTTGGTAATGAAGACGATTGCCGGCAAAGGAGATGGCAAAATTGCGTCTCGATTAGTTCGCGAAGCTCTGTCCTGATGCGATTCATGATCATTGATGTAATTCTATTGACTGTCCTCGCATATTTTGCTTTCAATGGGACACGCAGGGGATTTATCAATGAGATCAGCACCGTTGTCGCTCTGATTGCAGGTTTCACTCTGGCAAATCTCTTCCATCAATCAACCGGTGACTTCATCGCCAAATGGATAAGGGAAGACTCATTCAGGTTCGTGATCAGTTATTTGCTGATCTTTGTGGTCATCGTATCAGCTGTTAAAATTATTGCGGCATTATTACAGAAATTTCTCGAAATTGTTTTGCTAGGATGGCTTAACCATATTCTGGGATTGCTCCTGGGTATCTTAAAGGGTTTGCTCTTAATCAGTCTTCTTATTTTCATGTTGCAATCCTTCCCACGCGCGGCCAAATTGAGTGAGCAGATGGACAGCGATTCCTATCTCTATCATGTCTGTCGGACTTTGAAGGACTGGGCCATTACAGCAATCGCCAATAATCCACACTATGAGGATTATCGTGACAGCCTCAAAGAGAAAACGAGTGAAAACAACATTCAGAAAATCATCGGGAACATACAGTGATTCGAATTAGCTGTTGAAAAATTTAGCTGTTCTATTCTGCAATCGTACACCGTGTTTGAGGTAATCATAGGTTGAAATCAACCAACACCAAATTGTCTAACTCATATAAGGAATCCTTATTCCAGGACCTGCGCTTTGATATTATTCAGGATAAATTATCTTCGTTCGCCCATAGCACTAAAACCAAAGAACGAATCTCTGACCTCCACCCCTCTTCCAACCTGACAGCAATTTCGACTGCACAGGACAAAAGCGAAGCCATATTAAATATATTATTGAGGGGAGATCGCTTACCCCTCGAGGGTATTCCGGATATCACAGATTCAATTGAGCAATTGCGTATTGACGGAAATGCCCTGGCAGCGGATCAATTTTTTGATCTGAAGATTTTGCTGGAAATCTCGGGAAATATTAAGCAAGTATGTCAGCAGCATAAATCGCTGCCATGGCATGATTTGGCCGCTGAACTTATTCAGTTCAAAATGGGAATGGACGAGATTGACAGAATATTTGACGATGATCACCTGGTTCGATCTTCCGCCAGTTCTGAGCTCAAAAGGATCCGCAGGTCCATTGCAGCCCTACAAACTGCAACACAGAAACGGATGGAAGAAATTTTTAATAATGCCGTTTTAAATAACTGGCTGCATGGTGACAAAGTCGTATTCCGAGATGGACGACTCGCCCTTCCCTGTGCACCTTCACATAAGCGCAAAGTCGAAGGGGTCGTGCTGGGACAATCCGCCACTGGGCGAACGGTCTTTGTGGAGCCACTTGAGATCATCGAAAAAAATAATGACCTGGCTGCACTCATTGGTGAAGAAAAGGTCGAGATTTATAGAATTCTTAAAACGCTGACAGCCTTTTTTAAACCCTATGCTGATGAACTCTTAAAATCTTTTCAAATCCTCATCGAATTCGACCTGCATTATTGCATTGCAGCATTTGCGAAACAATTCGATTGTGTCAGACCCGAATTCAGTATGGATGATTCAATTGAAATCAGGCAGGGACGAAATCCACAACTCGCATTGGGTACTCGGTCTGTCGTTGCGCTTGATCTGCTTCTTAATTCCGGAGAACGCATTTTACTTCTTTCAGGACCTAATGCCGGTGGCAAAACCGTTGTTCTCAAAACACTAGGGCTCTTCGCCCTTATGGCGCAATGCGGGTTGTTTCTGCCAGCTAATAAAGTCACACTACCTATTTTTGACCATATTCTGGTTGATATTGGCGACCAGCAGTCAGTGGAAAATGATCTCTCTACTTTTTCTGCCCACATTAATAATATGAAGGAAATGCTTTCAATCTCCACTGCCCGCACTCTTTTACTCATTGATGAACTCGGCACTGGAACCGACCCGGATGCCGGGTCAGCCTTATCCAGAGCAATTCTTGAGCGCTTCCTGCGGATCTGTTGCAGGGTTGTGGCAACCTCTCATTTGGGCCAGTTGAAAATCTGGGCGCACGATACTGAAGGCGTGGTCAATGGGGGAATGAAATTCGACCCTCAACAACTTGCTCCTACCTATGAATTAAATCTGGGCATCCCTGGTTCCAGCTATGCCTTGGAAATCTCTTATCGAACCGGTCTGAATGAATCTGTTATAAACCGAGCAAGAGAACTGATTGGCGATTCCTCTGTCAAACTAGAAAGCCTGCTTGGCAAATTGGAAGAGGAACAGGTACGCGTCCAAAAATTACAAGAGACACTCCTGATCAAAGAATCCATCATTAAGGGTAAAGAATCAAAAATATCCGAGCAGGAAAAAGAAATTAATGAAAAATACAACCGGGCCAGGGCAGAGGCTGCTCATATTGCCAAACAAATCGTGGAAGATGCCCGGCGGGATACAGAAAATTTAGTGGAACAGATAAAATCCAGGAAGGCCGATCATTCATCGGTCAAGACGGCAAAGAAAACCCTGTCCGCCAAATTAAGCCGGCTGAGCAAAAAAATAGAAAAATTTGAAGAACCTCCAGCCAATCCACTCTTACAGACGGAGGCTATAAAGGGTACTGACGTGGTCATTCCACATCTTGGAGAAGAGGGAGTTATCCTTCAATCCGCGGATAAACAAGATAATGTTGTGGTCAGTGTCAATGGCATCCGCATTAAATTGAAACGCAGACAATTATCAAAACCGCGAAAAAAATCTAAAAAAACCCCCAAAAATTTGACGAGTACTCATACCGTCGCTGCACCTGCAGGTTACCGAATTGATCTTCGGGGAAAAAGAGTAGATGAAGCACTGGAAGAGGTAACACGATTTTTGGATCAAACGCTGCTGGCAGGGCTCTCCACTGTGCACATCCTGCACGGTAAGGGGACCGGGGCATTGCAGGAGGCCGTTCAGGATTATTTGCGCACTTGCACTTTCGTAGATTCTTTCAGTTTCGCCCGACCGGAAGATGGCGGGGCGGGGATTACCGTGGTAGATTTTAAATAATGGCTAAAATTTCTGAACAATCCATCGAAAAAGTTCGCAGTTCTGCTGATATTGTGGATGTAGTCTCGGGCTATGTTCAACTCAAACGCAAGGGTCGTAATTTTTTTGGTCTGTGCCCCTTTCACGGCGAAAAGACGGGTTCATTTTCAGTCAATGACCAAAAACAGATTTTTCATTGTTTTGGCTGTGGTGTCGGTGGAGGTGTTATCAATTTTATCATGCAAATTGAAAAACTGGAATTTGTAGAAGCTGTACATTTCCTTGCAGATAAATACAACGTCAAACTGGAAATTTCAGGAAGCAGCAGGCCAAGAGAGCTTATTTCACAACTCAGGGAAATTCATGAAGTAGCGGCCAAACATTTCCAGGACAACCTAAAAACCACTGCAGGGGAAGAAGTGTTGCAGTATTTCGAGGACAGGGGGCTTACCCGAAAGACAATCAGTGGCTTCCGTCTCGGTTATAGCGACAGCGGCTGGAAAACCCTCCTCGACCATTTGAGATCTGAAGAATTTTCTGCCGAAGCGATGAACCAGTGCGGTCTGTTTATTTCAGGGGATAAAGGCTATTTCGATCGCTTCAGATCCCGCATCATCTTTCCCCTTCAAAATACTCAAGGGAAAATGGTTGGATTTGCCGGACGGGTCTTCAAGGGGGACGAGCCTGCCAAGTATATCAATTCTCCCGAGACTCCGCTGTACAACAAGAGCCGCATCCTTTATGGTCTCTGGGCTTCAAAACCTTTTATCAAAGAAAATGAGCCTGTTCTGGTCGTTGAGGGTTATATGGATTTTCTGCAATTATTCCAGGCTGGTATTAAAAACCTGGTGGCGGTCTCCGGTACGGCTTTTACGGATGGGCATGCCCGCGAACTTCGAAAATATAGCAGGAATGTTGCTCTTACTTATGATGGTGACAAAGCGGGGGTTTCTGCAGCAATTCGAGCCGGATATGTGTTACTGCGCAATGGACTCAATCCGAAAATTGTCGAAATGCCAATAAATATTGATCCCGACGACTGGGTAAAGCAATCGGGTCCAGAGCCCATCTTGGAATCTGTAAAAAATGCAAGAGACCTTTTGAGTTTTCAATTTGAAAAAGCTGCCGGTGAAAAACAGGACCCAACCGTTAAGGCGGCATTTGTCAACTCGGTGCTGCAGGAGTTCTCCATCTTTGATGACAGGGTACTGCGGGAACTTTATGTTAAAAGGCTGGCAGAGATCGTCGATATAAATGATGATACTTTGTTCGCCTCACTGGATAATTTACTGCAGCGCCGCCGACAGCGGTTGCCAAAAGCTGACAGGTCGTCAAAAACTGAAACTCTGCTCAATCCGGGTTCCCAATCCCAGCTGAAACTGCAGGATGAACTGCTCCAGCTTTGTTTTTCAGAAGACCAGGATATCCGCATTTTGATCTACAAACACATGAAGGCGGATTGGCTCACATCTGCTTCGAGCCAACGTATCTTTGAAGCTGTCTTCATCCATCTGCCCTCTGCGGGTGCTCCGGATGCCAATACGATCATTGACAGGCTGTCAGAAGAAACAGATCGGCGGAGGTTGTCAGCCCTGTTGATGGAACTGGATAAAATTAATATCACCAAAGCTGTCGTGACAGACTGCTTAATCCGTCTTGAGAAAAAATTCATTGAGTCCCAACTCGAAGTTAAAAGACAAGAACTCAAAAATACGGTTTCCGGAGATACGAAATTCAGCCAACTGCTAACGGAAATGGACATCCTCCAGCGTAAGAAAAAAAATATCGGCAAAGAATACAGGGCCCCTGAACGGGGTAAAGAGCTGCCCAAATTGAAAATAGTAAAACGAAGTTCA
This sequence comes from uncultured bacterium, assembly GCA_964543505.1. Taxonomy (GTDB): domain Bacteria; phylum Fidelibacterota; class Marinisomatia; order SCGC-AAA003-L08; family JACNLC01; genus JAADGM01. Next base: position 8,962 of record CAZIYQ010000110.1, read on the forward strand.
CCTCACGACTGAAAAATGGCAAATATCGAGATTATACGAGGAGACATCACTAAAGTCAGCGTGGACGTCATCGTCAATGCAGCCAATTCATCTCTGCTGGGCGGTGGTGGAGTTGATGGTACCATTCATGCCGTGGGAGGTCCTGATATTTTAAGGGGGTGCCGCAATATCAGGGAAAAACAGGGGGGCTGCCCTGCTGGAGAGGCTGTCATCACCGGGGCCGGCAAATTGAATGCCAAATATGTAATCCATACGTTCGGACCCATTTGGACCGGCGGAAACTCGCTCGAGTCTGAAAAGCTGAAAAGCT
>CAZIYQ010000111.1:0-3480 GCA_964543505.1 uncultured bacterium
GTTGTGCTGACCCAGCATGGGCTACCAACGGCGACGACCTTTGCTGTTTAGACCCCGATAATGACATTGATGGGGATGGCTTCTGTTCTGACCTCGATAATTGCCCGCTAATTTATAATCCTGACCAGAATGACTGGGATCAGGATGGGCCGCTTGGTGGTGATGAAGATCCTAACACGGGTGGTGATGTTTGTGATGCTACGCCCTGGGGCGATGTGAATATCTGGTTTGAGATTGTTGACTCATATTACGACTATGACTTGCAACAAGGAGTGGTTGTCATTGATTATAACAGTAATGTACCCATCTGGAGTTTCATGCTCGAATTACTCCCAACGGCAGCCGTTGATGGAGAAAATTTTGTCATTACTGATGTGGTGAGTCCAATTGCTAATTTCAGTGCTTCATGGATTGGAACCAATATTAATGGATTCCCGGCTCCTGACTATTATCTTGACCCAACTGGCACATTGATTTCAGTGTACTACGAACCATTTGGAGGTGGATCACTATGTTTTGGTGATGCTCAAATCTATACTGACTTCCATAACAATCCATTGGCTGTTACCACAGGTGACTGTATAACCTTGGATTCTGCCCCTATGGATTGTGCGGGTATCTACTTTGGGACAGCCGAACTTGACAATTGTGATGTTTGTTCTGGTGGAACCACAGGTCATGTTGCTGACAGTGATATCGACGATTGTGGTGTATGCTTTGGTGCGAATGCCGATATGGACTGTAATGGTGACTGCGCAGAAGGTACTCCAATGTGGGACGGTAGTGCCGGTGGAACAGCATATGTAGATAATTGTGATGTTTGCTCTGAGGGTAATACCGGGCATACTGCGGACAGTGATATTGATTGTAATGGAGATTGTTTTGGGACTGCCATTACGGATGACTGCGGCTACTGTGTTGAAGGAAATACTGGATTAACCTTTGACTATGCTGACCTCGGTTGCGGCTGTGACAACCCTGCTCCTATAGACTATTGCTTTGATTTCGATGGTGATGGAATGGGTGGTATGGGTTCAGAGTTTCCCTATTGTTTGGATGATGTGATCCCTGATGGCTGGGTACTCGATTGTACGGATCCTTATGATGATGGTGAAGTCAACTTGTATTTTGGTAATCTGGATACATCTGCACCAGGAACCACGGGTACTGTCGATATTCTTTATGACAGTGATGTTGATATTTATGGATGGCAGTATGTTGTAACCAGTCTGCCACTGGTCAGTGGTGTACCTGGCCCTGATGGTGCTATTGGAGGATTCGCCGTGCAGGTTAATTCTATTACCGGTGGTGTCATTGGCTTTACACTCACGAATGGACATTATCCTGCCGCAGTTGGCGGTGTACTGGCTACTTTAACCTTTAGCTATGGTCCTGATGTCACTGCCTGTATTGCCAGCGAAGTTGTAGCTGGTGAACCTGGCCATGAGCCCAACACCACAGTTGGTGACTGTTTGTTCGTACCAGAACCTTGGGCAGATTGCGCCGGTACTTACAACGGTCCATTGCTTCCTGACTGTAATGGTGATTGTAATGGAACAGCTTTTGTAGATGATTGTGGTGTTTGTTCGGAAGGCAATTCCGGTCATGTGGCTAATAGCGACAAAGATATGTGTGGCGTCTGCTACGGGGATGCTTACTCCGATTATGACGGAGACGGGCTATACCACAACGATAACTTCGAAGGTTGTGACCCCTATCCGTTTGGAGATGCAAACTTGTATTTTGGTGATATCGATCCTGCCGCAGGAACAGTTATCATCCTGATTGATAACAATATGCCTGTATATGGTTTCCAATTTGATATTACAAATCTCCCACTCGTTGCGGGTATTGGTGAAGGCTTCAATCCTATCCCCGACTTTGGTATCGACGTAGATAATAACACTGTCTCAGGATATTCCAATTACGGTTCTTTCATTCCTGCTGGTAACGCGAATATTGCCGCTATTTTGAATTATTATCCGTTTGCCGGTGGTGGTGAAACTTGTATAATCCCGACTCCTCCTCAGATTATGCCATATGTAATTGACAACAGTCTGAATGAGTTTGGCATAACAGTTGGCCCTTGTCTTCCTATTCCAACCTGTGATCAGGATTGTAATTCTGACTGGTGTGGAGAAGCCTTCCTGGATGATTGTGAAGTATGCTCTGGTGGCAATAGTGGGCACGAAGCAAATTCAGATGATTTGGGTTGCGGATGCTTTGAGCCGGCAGCTCTGAATTACTGCAGTGATTTTGATGGTGACGGTCTTGGAACACCTGAAACTGACGCATCTTATTGCTGGTTTGATGTTCCCGATGGTTGGGTAGAAGATTGTTCCGATCCATATCCTGACGGCGAGGCTACAGTATATTTCGGAACAGTTTCGCAATGCGAAGGTGATTTTGGAACTTTGGATGTTCTTTATGATTCCGATGTTGACCTGTATGGATTCCAGTTTAATTTCAGTGGCCTCGATATTGTCAGTGCTGGCACAACTAACCCTGATTTCCAGGTTCAGTTTAATCCTATTAACGGTCAGGTTGTTGGATTCTCAATAAGTGGCGGTTTCTATCCTGCTACAACAGGAGGTGTGCTCACGACATTGTCCTTTAACTACGGCCCTGCCGCTGCAGGCTGCCTGGCTGACGTAATTGTTGCAGGTGCGCCTGGGCATTCACCCAATGCTACGGCTGGTGACTGCATAGATGTTCCTGAACCAATGATGGATTGTGCCGGCACATACTGTGGCGATGCTGTTGATCTTGGTTGTGGTTGTAACGAGCCCGCGGCTGAAACCTACTGCTATGATTGGGATGGTGATGGTCTCGGTGGAGTTGGGACGGATACTGAATACTGTCTCGGTTCTGTACCTGATGGTTGGGTTGGAGACTGTACAGACGCATATGATGATGGTGAAGTATTTATCGACTTTGGAGAAATTACCCGGGTTGATAATGGTACTATAGATGTTACCTATACAAGTGATGTCGATCTGTATGGGTTCCAGTTTGTGGTTACCGGTGTGCCAATTGTATCAGCTACGACAACAAATCCCGATTTCCAGGTTCAGGTCAACCCTACTAATAACCAGGTGATTGGATTCTCAATCAGCGGTGGTGTTTATCCTGCGGGTGTCGGTGTCTTGGCAACATTAACTTATGCCTACGGGCCAGATGCAACCGCTTGTTTTGATCAGGTTATTATCGCAGGATCAGCAGGTCATGCACCCAATGTATATGTTGGTGAATGCGTCCTCATTTCTGAACCATGGGCTGATTGTAATGGTGTTTACTATGGCGAAGCCTATACGGATGATTGCGGTGAATGTGTTGGAGGCGATACAGGTATGACAGAAAACTGGGCCATGGATGACTGTGGTGTCTGTTTCGGTGAAAATGCCGACATGGACTGCGCTGGAGTCTGCTTTGGTGATTCATCGGTAGATGACTGTGGTGACTGTGTTCTTCCAGAGAACT
>CAZIYQ010000111.1:3580-9002 GCA_964543505.1 uncultured bacterium
GCGCTGGTGTTTGCTTTGGTGATTCATCGGTAGATGACTGTGGTGACTGTGTTCTTCCAGAGAACTTCAACGCTGCCATGGATGACTGCGGTGTCTGTTACGGTGAAAATGCCGACATGGACTGCGCTGGTGTTTGCTTTGGTGATTCATCGGTAGATGACTGTGGTGACTGTGTTCTGCCTGAGAACTTCAATGCTGCCATGGACGACTGTGGTGTATGTTACGGTGATAATTCGTCATGCACTGGATGTATGGACGATACTGCCGATAACTATGATGATACAGCAACAATAGCCTGTGATGGCTGTTGCGAGTATTCCTACTCCATTGATTTGCATGCTGGATCTAATTTAATCAGCTTCTATGCGTTACCGGATGACGGCTCATTAGGAAATGTTTTGAGCGGTTTACAGGGTAACGTGTTCGGCGTAATTGCAGAAGGTTCTGCAGCACAGCCTAATCCCGGTGATCCTAGTGCATGGATTGGCAGCTTAGCCGGATTTGATCGAGTTGGTGGTTATTGGTTAAAGCTCAATTCATCGGATGTTCTTGATATCTTCCATGGACCATTTTCTGGTGACATAAGCTACGATCTGCATTCAGGATCTAATCTGATATCCTACTCATATGCTACTGGTCAACCAGTTCCTGATGCTTTACCTGCTGATTTTGCCAGCCATGTGCTGGGAATCATCGGTGAAGGTACTGCAACTCAGCCCCATCCTTCAATTCCGGGTGAATGGATTGGTACATTGACATCATTTGAGCCTACCAAAGGTTACTGGTTTAAATTGGATGATGCAGCTTCATTTGCATATAACGCACCTTCCCTAACCAGGAATATCGCCCCTGTTGCTCTGCCGGCTGTACCTAGTGAATATAGCTATGCACAATCTGAAGGCCAGGCATTCTACTTTGTTGACGATGCATCCATTAATGGCGAAGCATTGAGTGCCGCAGACTGGATCATTGCTTATAACGGTGATGTAGTTGTGGGTGCTCGTCAGTGGGATTCTGGAGCTGTCGACGTTCCGGCAATGGGTTATGACCATAACTTAAGCATGCAGACAGCGGGCTATTGTGCTAATGGCGATGTCCCATCATTCAAGGTGTTTGTCGCAGAGACTAATGAATTGGTTGATATGGTGGCAGGTGATGTACCCGCTTGGAATGAAAACGGTATCTTTACAGTGAATAATCTGACAAGTGCTATTGAAATTCCTGATCAGGTGACACTGAATGCTGCTTATCCGAATCCATTCAATCCTGTTACAACTATTAGGTATGCCTTACCGGATGAGATGGAAGTTACTGTAACCGTCATTGATATGGCTGGTAGATCCGTTGCGACTTTAGCAAGTGGAATCCAAAGCAGTGGTTACCACGCTATTACTTGGAATGCTGGCGAACAGGCTAGTGGAATTTACTTCATCAAATTAGCAACAAGTGATGCAGTAGAGATTCAAAAAGTCATGTTGGTTAAATAAAGTATTTCAAATTTGAAATAAGGAAAGAGCCTGGTTTACAGGCTCTTTCCTTATACTTTAACAATGTTAAACAAAAGAAAGTGCTAAATGAGAACCGTAAATAATTTAAAATATATTAGCTTACTATTAATTATTTTACCACTCTTATACTGTTCAAAATCTGATTCAGGTGGCGAGAATAGCGCAAAATTAGACACTATCACACAGGAACAGAAGATAATATTATCCAGGCTTGATACTATAGAAGGCAATCAAAAGACACTATTGAAAAATGATACAGGTTTTTCAAAAACGTTAAAGAATATTGAGAATTCTCTTAAAACTATTAGTGCCGATAATAAAAATATTGCAAAAAATAATGAACAAAACAAAGCTGACAAAGTCTATGATATTCCGATCGGCGATTCCTTTGTTTTAGGTCCAAAAGACGCAAAAGTGACGATCATTGAATGGTCGGACTTTCAATGACCTTACTGTGCAAAATCTACCAGTTTGGTAGATGATATCCACAATAAGTATCCGAATGATGTTAGAATTGTCCTGAAAAATTTTCCTCTGTCATCACATAAACAGGCCGGGAAAGCTGCGCTTTACGCTATGGCAGCCAAGAGGCAGGGTAAGTTCTATGAAATGCATACTAAAATATTTGCAAATTATCGAGAGCTTAGAAACAATGAAGATTTGCCTTTACAATATGCTGTTGAGTTAGGCTTAGATATTAACCAATTAAAGGCTGACATGGCTGATCCAACACTACAACAAGAAATTCAAGTTGAAGCAAGGCAGTTGAGGGACACGGGCATGCGAATGGCGGTTCCAAAATTCCTTATTGATGGCAAAGAACCTCCCAAAAGGGATCTTGAGACATTTTCTTCTCTGATCGACGAGGCTCTTAAAAAGAAATAAAATAATCGACCCTCTAACGAGGGTCTTTTATTATAGACTCTTCCTTTTTAGTAAAATAATTTATTTTATATAAGGATATTACCTCCAGTACTAATATTATGAATAATTATGAATCTGCTGACAGTAATAAAACGTTTGAATTAAAAGATTTTCTTTTAATCATCAGGAAACATAAAGTTATTGTTCTTCTGACGACAATAATCGTCTTTGCTGTCATTGCATATATATCCTATTCTCTAACACCTCAGTTCATAGCTTCAGCATCCATCAATGTTGAAAATGAAAATTCTGATAGTCAGCTTTTTGACTTCAACTTCGGTTCGGGAGAAACCTACCTGATGGACCAGATTGAGATATTGAAAAGCAGATCTCTCGCTGAGGCAGTCATTGATTCTTTGTGGAGATCGCCTTACAGAAATAAACTATATCTCATAAATACGAGAAAATATTACCCTCCGACAGATAAAATTAATAAATGGCTGCAAAAGGTCTTTTCTCTCAGCCTGTATTCGGGTAAAGAGACGGAACTGAGCAGTACCGAGGATGATATTTCAATTGAAAATCTGCACTTATTCTCCAAACATCTGCGTGACTTTTTATATGTTGATGCTAAAAGTCAGACAAATACAATATACCTCGAATATAAAAGTCCAGATCCGGTAGAAGCTGCCTATGTAATGAACCTGATCATTGAAATATATAAAAATATTGATATAGGGTGGAGGAGTAATGAGATTGTAAGGCTGAAGACCTTCCTGGCAAAACAGCTGGATAAAATATCAAAGCAACTGAATGAAGCAGAAGAAAAACTCAAAGAGTATCAGGAAAAAGAGGAGGTCTATACAATCGAGGGGAACTCTCAGATCATACTCCAGCAGCTGGCAAACTATGAATCCGAGTACATGACCACCCTTGCGGATGTCAATATAAGTGAAAACCAGTTGAAATATGAAAAGAAGCTGTTGACCGACGCGGGACGTAAATTGGTTGATGCAGTACTCAATACCACCGATCCGCAAATTCAGGAGATGCGAAACAGATTGGCCGAGATGGAAGCTCAAAAAGTTCAAATAATGATCGACAATAGTATGGATGCCAACGATAAGATCGTCATTGAACTACAATCTAAAATCGAAAGTTTAAAAGAAAATTTAATCAAAGAGACAAAAAAACTATTATCCAACGGGATTCCTGTTTCAAACCCTATTTCATTTTCACAGGAATTAGAAACAAAAATTGTTGAATTAAACTCTAATATACTCCAAATGAAATCCCGGGCAGATGAATTTAAACAGATTGTTGATAAATACAAGGATCAGGTAAAAGATCTGCCTGAGAAAACCATGACTCTCGCGAGGCTCATGCGTGATAAACAGGTTAAGGAAGAATTATTTTTACTGCTAAGTCAAAAACTCGAAGAAGCCCGCATCAGTGAAGCCTCCCAATCCGTAAAAATAAGGGTTATCGATAAAGCAATACCTCCGGTGAAGGCATCGAATACAAAATTAAAATTTAATTTAATTTTTGGATTAATAATCGGCTTTGGATTCGGTATTGGCATTGCCCTGATTATCGATTACAGTGATAATACAATCCGCTCAATTGAGAAAATTCAAAAACTGGGTGTTTCAGTGATAGGGATTATTCCAAAAATAGGTGAGCGGTACAACAGGAAACGCCGTAAAGAGAAACAAGCCGGCAAAAATGGAACAAAGGGACGGTTTACCCCCAGGTTTGCTGATAGAATGATCACTCATATTGATCCGAAAAACCCGATTGCGGAGGCTTACCGCAGTATTCGGACAAACCTTACTTATTCATTACCAGATAAAGAAATCAAAAGTCTGATTGTTACAAGCCCTGGTGCGGGTGAAGGGAAAAGCACAACGGTAGTGAATCTTGCCATCACTTTTGCGCAGCTCGGAAAAAAAACTTTGATCATAGACACTGATCTTAGAAAACCAATCCTGCATCACATTTTTAGCGTAAAGAGAGAGCCTGGCATTTCAAATTACCTGGTTCAGTTCGAGGGCGTGAAAGAAATTGATCCGCTCATCAATAAAACGGAAATCCAGAACTTATTTATTTTATCCAGTGGAAAGCTGTTCCCGAATCCCAGTGAGTTGATCGGTTCAGTTAAAATGAAGGAATTAATACAGCAGTTAGTTAACGAATGGGATATTGTCCTGTTCGATTCGCCGCCTATCATGCCGGTTACAGATGCACGTATCCTATCAAAAAATGTGGATGGGCTTGTACTCGTGGTTAAATCGGGAACCACTGAAATTATGGCCCTTGAGAGAACATTGGCCATGCTGAGCTCAGTGAAATCCCCTGTATTAGGCTGTATTTTGAATGGTTTCACCAGAAGAGATAGTTATTATTATTCGGATTATCAGTACTATTATTACTATGAATACTACGACTACTCTGATAAATAGTAAAACCATAATTACCTGCAAGTAATTAACCCCATGGACATAAAACCCTTAAGAATATTGGCTTATTTCCCAGTATTGTTTCTGTCAGATATTGTCATTGATGTACGCATGGTAGAAAAATGAACGGAATCAATGCAATTTATTGATCTAAACGCGCAATATCTGATGATAAAACAAAAAGTTGATGAGCGGATTAATGCCGTTCTTCAGCATCACCGATACATCATGGGGCCTGAAATCGATGAGCTCGAACAAAAATTAGCCCAGTATGTAGGAACCGATTTCTGTATCTCCTGCTCATCGGGAACAGACGCCCTGGTACTGCCCCTGATGGCTTGGGGGATTGGCCCTGGAGATGCTGTCTTTACGACCCCCTTTACATTTATTGCCACAGCAGAAGTGATTCGCCTGGTTGGGGCTACCCCCGTATTTGTCGATATCGATTCTAAAACATTTAACATAGATCCCGGGGCTCTGTACGACGGAGTCAAGCAGGTAGCTACAGAAAACAGGCTGACTCCGAGGGCCGTCATTCCCGTAGATCTTTTTGGGCTTCCAGTAGATTATGCAGGGATTAACCAGATCGCC
>CAZIYQ010000112.1:0-8975 GCA_964543505.1 uncultured bacterium
AATAGACACCCATATTAGAAGATCAACTCCATTGCTGAAATGAGGATGAGATTAACCAGGGCAAAGGGAATCAGGATTTTCCAGCAGAAATACATGAGCTGATCAACCCTCAATCTGGGGAATGTCCAACGAAACCACATCATCACAAATATGAAAAACACAGCTTTCGTAAAAATCCAGAAGAGTCCCCAAACCGGACCCTCCAGCCAGGACAGGTGGAGGCCGAAAATAGAGAGTGGCGAAAGCCATCCGCCCAGAAAGACCACCGAAGCAATGATACTGATAATGAGCACATTGGCATATTCGCTCATGAAAAATATGGACCAGCGAAATCCTGAATACTCTGTCATCCATCCGGCCACCAATTCAGATTCGGCTTCTGGAATGTCAAATGGAGTACGATTGGTTTCGGCTACTCCTGCAATGACGTAGGTTACAAAGGCTAAAAAGGCGAAGGGACTGTGAATAAAGAACCAGCGATGTTCACCCTGCCAGGCCACAATGTCACCAAAGTTCAAACTCCCCACGACGATCACCACCAGCAACAGAGAGAGCCCGATGGGAATCTCGTAACTGATGATCTGGGCTGCGGATCGCAATGCCCCATAAAGTGACCACTTATTGTTGGAAGACCAACCTGCCAGGATGATGCCGATGACGCCCATGCTACCGGCGGCCATGACATAAAAAATCCCTATGTTAAAATCTGAAATGACCAAATTGCTTGAAAGCGGCACCCCAATGAAGGTCAGGAAGGAAGCGATGAAAATAATAAAGGGTGCCATGATCATGAGCTTTTTATCGGCTTCTTTAGGGAGGATATCCTCCTTCACGGGCAGCTTCACGGTGTCCGCGAGGGTCTGACCGATCCCTCCCCAGAATTTTTTGCCCCCTTTAAAACCAAAGATGCCAACCTCCATGGGACCGATGCGATCCTGCATGAAAGCAGAGACTTTCCGTTCAAAATAAACGGCCACAATCGCCATGAGGGCCATGATGGTAAAGACGACCAATGCGGCAATCACAACAGCGATTAACAAGCCAATGCTCGAACCGTCGGTCGATCCGCCAAAAAAATTCAGCATACTGTCAATTGCAGAGCTCATCGATCAATCTCACCCAAAACAATGTCGAGGCTCCCTAGTATTGCAATAACATCTGATATCATCCAGCCTTCTGCAATTTCGCTAAGTACACTGAGGTTGCAATAGGCCGGTGAACGCATTTTGACCCGAAACGGTTTGTCTTTGCCTCCGGCAATGATATAGAAACCAACCTCGCCCCTGGCAGATTCATACCGCGAATACACAGAACCTTCTTTGATCCGTACCTTTTTGGGCACAGCCGCATGCACATCACCATCCGGGATCTGCGCCAGGGCCTGACGCAATATTTTTACACTTTCCTTCATTTCGAGGATACGCACATAATAACGATCCCAGGTATCTCCAACCGTCCCCATCTGACCTTCACCAACAGCGATATTAAAATCAAATTTGTCATAAACAGCATAAGGTTCTGTTTTACGCAAATCCCATTTAACTCCGGATCCGCGCAATACAGGACCCGTACAGCCGTAATTGATAGCAACTTCCGGCGGCAAAACTCCTACATCACCAGTTCTTTCGATAAAAATTTTATTGTAAGTCAGGATTTGGTTATACTCTTCGATTTGGGGTTCAAAATAATCCAGAAAATCCAGGGTACGCTGTATAAATTTTTCGGGCAGATCATGTGAGACACCACCCACCCAGATATAGTTGTACAGGAGTCTGGCGCCACAGACAGACTCGAAGAGATCCAGTACGCGTTCCCGATCCCGAATCGTCCAGGTGAAAGCGGTAATGCCGCCAACATCCAGCCCGAAGGTCCCCACGGAGACAAGGTGGCTGGCAATCCGCTGAAGCTCGGCCATGATCACGCGGATATACTGAACACGCTGGGGAATCTCAATATTCAGCAATTTTTCGACGGAGGTGGCATAGGCGTCGTTCATGTTCATGGAGGCTAAATAATCGGTACGATCGGTAAAAGGAACGATCTGCTCATAAGTTAGATACTCGCAATGTTTTTCAAAACAGCGGTGCAGATAGCCAATTATCGGTTCAATTTTTGAGACAATTTCACCATCTGTGTGGATTTTCAAACGCAACACACCATGGGTACTGGGATGTTGAGGTCCCATGTTGAGGACCATCCCATCAGAATGTAATACAGAAAAATCTTTAAACTGTTCAGCCATTATTCCCAGCCTGATTTATCTTTTGGAATTGGCAATCCGTTATAATATTCGGGTGTCACATAGTCTTTCCGCAAAGGGTGTCCCTCCCAGTCATCGGGAAGCAGTATTCTTTTTAGATCCGGATGACCACTGAAAGTGATGCCATAGAGGTCGTACACCTCTCGTTCATGCCAATCGGCTGTGCGCCAAATCATGGCAACAGAAGGTATTTCAGCTCCATCCCGCGGGACTTCGATCCGAATCTCGATTTTGTGTAATTTTGACATTGAATGGAAATTATAAGCAACTCCCAGTGCTTCACCCGCACCTTTGTCATAACCTGTCAGGCACATCAGGGAATCAAAAGTCAAATCGGGGTCATTCTTCAGGAGGTCGGCGACTTCCAGCCATTTCTCTGGCATTACTATGAAAACCTGATTTGATTCATCGGCTGTCACGCATCCGGGACAACGCATGTCAAAGAGTTCCTGGAAATTATTAAATTCCATGATCAGACTTTTTTCCTGAAGGGAGTTTCTTCCCTGATTTTCTGCTGCAAGGCAAGCAGTCCTTCTATGAGCGCTTCCGGTCTCGGCGGGCAGCCCGGTACATAAATATCAACAGGGATGATGAGATCCACGCCTTTCAGCACATGATAGCCATACTGCCAATAGGGTCCGCCCGAATTCGCACAGCTACCCATGGAGATCACGTATCGCGGCTCGGCCATCTGCTCGTATAACCTTTTGACTCTTTCGGCCATTTTGATGGAAACGGTTCCGGCTACGATCATCACATCAGCCTGACGGGGAGTTGCCCGGGGCATCGCTCCAAATCGCTCCAGGTCATGCCTGGGAGCAGCCGCAGCCATCATTTCGATGGCACAGCAAGCCAGTCCGAATTGAAAGTACCACTGAGACCCGGCTCTGGCCCAGTTGACCAGATTGTCAATTTTCTCGACAATGATATTGTCTTTGTCAAATTTTTCGAGGAGAGTATAATCCATCAGGAATCACTTACCTTCTTTTGGAGAGGAACATATCTTCCTTTGCCATAGCGAACTGTCATTTTCACCCAGCTTAAATCGTCCTTGACCCACACATAAGCATATCCCACCAGTAAGATCAAAAGGAAGATCAGCATCTCAATGAAGGCCAGCCAACCGAGTTTTTGAAAAACCACCGCCCAGGGAAACAGGAAAAGGATTTCTACGTCAAAAATAATGAAGATCAGGGCTATGACATAAAAGCGGATGTTGAATTTCACCCAGGCGGAACCCTCAGGGACTTCACCACATTCATAAATATTTAATTTATCACCACTTTTGTTCTGTTTTGGGGAAATAATATTCTGTAACACAAAAAGGGCTCCTACAAGGAGCACCGCGAAGAAAATGAAAATTAGTATGGGTGCGAAATCTGTATACACAATTTTTCTTTCAGAATCAGGCCGAAAATTTATCGGCTATTTTTTTCGCTAGTCAAGCGATATTCACAGAAAAAAATATAGGATTATAATTTTTGCCTAAAATTGCAAAATACGGCTTTGAAGATATGGAATTATAGCCGCTAAATTTAGGGTAGAATGATCAAGATATTTAATCGACTGATACTATTTATCACTCCTCATCTACCTCTATTTTTCGTGAAACTCTTTGCCGGACGCTATGTTGCCGGAGAGACCTGCGAAGAGGCTTTTGACGTCGTTCGGAAACTCAATTCCAAAGGTTTCAGTGCGACCATCGATATTCTGGGAGAGCATACCGGCACAAAACAAGCTGCTTCTGTGGTCACACAAAAATATTGTGAGCTGTTCGATGCTATCCGGAGAAGAAAACTGGACTGCAACATCTCCGTTAAACCCAGCCATATCGGGCTGGATATTGGAGAAGAGATTTTAAGCCATAACCTGTCAAAATTGGTTACTAAAGCTGCTGAATCGGATAATTTTCTACGCATCGATATGGAAAATTCCAAGACGACGGGCATCACCTTGAAACTGCGGGATGAATGCCTGGTCAAATATAAAAATATCGGTAATGTATTTCAGGCCTACCTCTTCCGCACTGAAAAAGACCTTAAGAAACGAGCGGGGGCCGATCTCAATATCCGGCTCTGTAAAGGGATCTATCGGGAAAGTCCGGATATTGCCATTCAGGACCGTCACGAGATTAACAGGAATTATCTAAAACTGCTCAAGTATGTGTTCGAACATGAAGGTTATGTGGGCATTGCAACGCATGATCTTGTTCTGCTGCAGGATTGTCTAAAACTCATCGATGAGTTAAAAGTACCGTCGGAACGGTTTGAATTTCAGGTACTGTACGGCGTTCCCATGTCGGGCTGGTTGGGAAAGCTTCTTAAAATGAACTATAAAGTCAGGGTCTATGTGCCCTTTGGACCAGAGTGGTATCCATATTCCATTAGACGACTGAAAGAAAATCCAAATATCGTCGGTTTTATTTTCAATAATTTAATCAGACGGGCCTGACCCCCGACTGCAGGAGTATGTCCTTTTTTATCCAACCGCAGTAAATCAAATCAGGAACTTAATATGAAACAAATTGAGAAGATATTAAAAATGCATACGGTTGCGGTGGTTGGTATGTCCCCAAATCCCATGAGGCCGTCGCATGCCATTGGTAGATATCTGATGGAAAACGGTTATGAAGTCATCCCCGTAAATCCGGGACATGCTGAGATTCTGGGGCTCACCTCCTACCCTTCTCTGAAAGAGATTCCGGTAAAGGTTGATATTGTGGATGTCTTCAGAAAAAGTGAGGCCTGCGAACCCATCGCCAAAGCTGCCGTTGATATCGGAGCCAAAGCTCTTTGGCTGCAGGAAGGAGTCGTGAACGACAATGCCTTGAAAATTGCCGAAGAAGGGGGATTACTCACAATGCAGGATCGCTGCATCCTGAAAGAACATCGCAAACAGCAGGCAGCTTCTTAACCTGCCAGGAAACTCCCCTTCGGTAAAAGCGGCGCGGATGAATTTAATTGATCGGTTGTTGGCGTCTTATTTTCAATGAATCGAATTCGTACTATTGCTGACGCTGTGACCCGACCGGTCGGCTACAATCCACTCCTTTACAACTAATTTTCCGGAATAATTCAGAGAGATCTCTTTTACCGGATTCCTCCTGTCGATGTCAAAAGCCAGCAGGATATGATCTTTCTCATGCAATTGCCAACCCTGCGGTAGATCGGATACAGAAAGACCGAAGTTGCCCTCGGCCTCAAGCTGGAAACCTCCGATAGAATCATCGGCAACGATATGAAGTACACCATTTGAAGTGTCAATTGTCACAGACAGATCATCGGGACTGAAAGACCCACCTTCTGCCCGGTTTCCACAGCCCATTTCGCATTCGCCGTTAATAATGCAGTTGATCAGGATCACAATATCCACAATGTCCAGCGTTCCACCGCAATCCACATCACCGGTATTCAACTGATAGGGTGTGGGTTCCGTCAAATTCAGGATCATATCAACGATGGTCACAACATCGAGCACGTTCACAGCTAAATCCTGATTGATATCACCCGGTGTGCCGTATTCACAACTCCCGTCATCCACAAAATATACCGGGTCGTAATTCATGGCAGCAGGATCGGTGCATCCCAGACAGTAGCCGGGCTCAGTGCCCGTATTTCCGCCCACACAGCCACACTCCGAATCGAAAGCGGTTCCGCCACATTCCTCGTTACAATCCCAGTAGAGACAGCTGCCGTCGTCAAAAGTGGCATCCGGATTATAATTACAGGAGGCCGCATCCGTGCAGCCAAGGATATCATAATCGTAGTAGCAGCTGCTGTCATCAATCCAGGCAACAGGATCATAATTCAGGGCGGCGGGGTCGGTGCAGCCGAAACAGTAATCCGCTTCAAAGCCTGTGGCTCCCCCCACGCAGCCGCATTCGTTTTCCACAGCTGTGCCAAAGCAATCACCATTGCAATCCAAATCTGCATTATTGCCGAAACAGGCACCACAGTCGTCCAGGGCGTAGTTGGGTTCCAGTCCCGTGCTGCCTCCCACACATTCGGAGCAGTCATCGAAGAAGGCTGTTCCACCGCATTCGTCGTTACAATCATTATAGAGACAGGAGCCGTCATCGTGATTGGCAAATGACAGATAATTGCAGGCGGCAGGGTCCGTACAGCCAGGGATTTGGCCGAAGAAGTAAGCCCCCATATCACTGATCGTGCCGTCGGGGTCATCATATTGGGGGTCAGGATTCCCTGCATCAATACAGGGAGAATCTGTGAGCAAATGAAACTCATAATTTTCCGGATCCATGAACAGGGGGTCTTCCAAAATATTGCCTTCATTCCAATTCAAGGTACCGCTGCCGCTGGTGCTGATACCGGCCTCCCCACCGTCAATGTCCGTATAAGAGACGGTAAAACTTCCGCTGAACTCATCCTGATTAAAAACGATCTCTTCAGGTACATCATTCCAGAAAATACTGTTGATGGCCGTGGTGGAGCCCTGGCTGCCGATATAAAGACTGCCCCCATAGAGTGCAGCATTACCCGTTAATGTGCAATTGATGAGCTGACAATTGTCCAGCTCAGAGTAAATGCAGCCGCCAAAGTCAGCCGTATTGCCCACAAAGAGGTTCCGTTCATTGAAGAATTCCGTAAAATAGAGTTCATAAACGGCACCGCCCCGATCGGCTTCATTTTCCCGTAGAACCGAGTGGGTCATATTCATGGTACTGGAAGCCGCATAGATCCCTCCGCCTTCGGTGGCACTATTGGCCTGAAATGTAGTATTGCTGATATTGATCTGGGAATTAAAAGCATACATGCCGCCGCCGGATTCAGCAGTGTTGTTCACAAAAATACAGTTGGCGATTGTGGGAGCACTCTGAAACGAATTCATGCCGCCGCCGGTGGTTCCGGAACCATCCTGAATAGTGAAGCCGGTGAAATGAGCGTTTTCATTGTACTGTTCATTTTCGATGGTGATCACGGTGCCGTCACCGATACCGTCGCCATCCAAATCACCCGAAAGAATCGTGTCGTCGATATAGCCGGGATTCCCGGTTTCCACAAACAGGGATTGTAAGTCGATCTGTTTCCCCTGTGTATTCAGCAGTTCCCGGTAGATACCGGGCTGAACCAGAATAATGTCACCACTGACGGCATTTTCGATGCCATCCTGAATTGAGCTGTAATCACCAGGGATGTTAATCGTAGTAGCGCTGGAAATCCCCAGAGCCAGCAACGAGAAAAGAAACAGGTTTTTCATTGGATTCCTCCTGAAATTTTTGTGCGGCTCAAGGCCACTTATCAATAGGTTTTGCTAACGGACTAATTACCAAGGATGATGTTCACAACGAGCACTACATCCAGCACATCGAGGACGCCATCTGCATTGACATCACCGGTGATGAGTTGATCATCGGTAGGAGGTTCGCCGAGGACAATATTCGCCAGCAGAACCACATCCAGAATATCGATACTCCCGTCTGCATTTAAATCTCCCAGGGCTGTTCCCGGAATATTGATCGATACGATATTCGAAGGGTCACTTTCAACGGTACTCAATCCCACAGCGGTCACGTAATAGGAATAGTTGCTTCCTGCGGTAATTTCGTAGTCAATAAAACTACTCTCGGCATTGCCCACATCTGCAATTTGAACAAAGAGAATGTCATCCTCACTGCGATAAATATTAAACCCTGACAGCAGTGCACCATCCATGGGGTCCCACGCGAGCAGGACACCGCCATCATCTATCTGCGCGGTTAGATTCTGAGGGGCAGGAGGTCCCAGGTTTTCGAGCGGTGCAGTTAGGTCATAGGTGCCGTTGCTGAGGGTTAAGAAAAGGGGCGGGAAAGCCAGTTTCATGAGAGTCCCGGAGAAGGTACCGGTCATGCCCTGATCATCATAAGTGTCAAGTGATATGGTTCCCGTGAGGGGCAGATAGGCATCCGACAGCAGAGATGCAAGGGAATCGATGATGTACTGCCCTATGTTTGTGCTGTCAATCTCGCCATCAATCACCGGTGTTATCAGATCAGCAAGGAAAGTTGAATCCACTTCAGGAACGTAAAAAAAGGTGGCGGGGACGCTGAGTGGATCATTAATGTCCGGAGGGACAACAGTCCAGGTCTGGGGTTCGATGGTTCCGTCATCGTCTTTCATAAACATGAGGAAGAGATCCATGGCCTGGTCTGCATTTGGAGAGGGTCGGAAAGCGGGCATTAAAATATTGGCTCCGGTGGAATCCGACCAGATGGCCGCGGCAGCACCGCTGGTGGGTATTTGCAGACTATCTCCGGGTGATAAAACGGCGTCAAAATCACCATCCATTGCCCCGGAATATTGAAAATGTAAGTCCCCCATGTACATCTGATCAATCTGTGCCGTTGTGAATTCCAATACGAGGAATAGGAAAATAAATATTTTGCAGAAACTCTTCATTTGTGTCCCTTTCTATGCCAATTTTGGTTAATCCGTCTTATAAAATTAATTGTAATTTATGATGAATTGGGAGAAGAAACTGTGTAAAAGGATATTACCTTTTCAAACTGCGGTGATTGAAATAAAATGGGGAGACTTGAAGGGGCATAAAAACCGTTTCGACGGTTTATGGTGATAGTATTTTTGTCTGAATCACCCCCGCCAGTGTTTCTCACTGTCGGGTAAAGATCTCACGGATGACACAGATTTCACGGAATGTTCAACACCTTCAGGGTTGTGTTCTTTGGAGTGCGGCGAAGTGGACTCCAAAAACTGGACAA
>CAZIYQ010000113.1:0-8922 GCA_964543505.1 uncultured bacterium
CAGCAAGTAAGCATATTCAGCCCGTAAATTGATGCAAATAGTACCATAGCGCAGCTTATCAATGGCTCTCTCAAGTGCCTCAGAAACTTGGGGATCTCGCAGTGAAGCAGGATGCACCAGCAGGGTCATAACGAGAGACCCCCAGACTTTGCTGTTTACAAAATCTACGGCTTTGTCAATATAGTCAGGAATGGTGGCTGCTTCAAGTTCAGTCTCTGCCATGAGACTGCAGAATGCTTCCCGCCTGAAACAAATGTCCTGCTCATTTTCCGGATCGACTCCCTCAATGTAGGTCCAGGGCAGTTGGTCAGATTCTTTTTTACCAAACAGAGAGGCATCAGGATGCTGCTCTAAAAATTCTGAAAATCTTTGCTCAGCCCCGGGGTAATAGGCTTTGCGGGTGGGGACTCCAGACAGGACGGCTGCGATGTTTTCGTTGAGACGATGCCGATCCTGCCAGTTGTGATGCTGAATGACCAGCCGGGGACTTAAACAGTTGAACCCGGCATTGACGGTAAGCCAGGAAGCGAGCTTCAATCCTTGAACCCTGAAGTCTTTCTCCTGCCATGGCCCGGGTACGACGATGATGGGAGTGACATTTCCCAATTCTGCTGACATTGGCTTGTCCAGGAGCAGATTGTGTGATTTTTTACTAAATTGTCCTTCTTCTCCGGGACCGAACACAATGGCCTCGTAAGTCTTATCAGATCCCGTCAAGTGTATCTGATCCACTTTTGGATGCTGGTTCAAATAAACGCCTTCTTCGGCACCGCCATAAATGATCTTTAGAAAATCGCGCTCAATTAATGCCCTGAATGCCTTTTCAATTAAGGGATTGATGTAGGCATTCACTGGATTGGTTTTTAGGATAACGACCTGATTTTCTACAAAAAGCTTATACATGAAATCCACAACAGATAGCGTGGAGATATTCCCAGCCGCCAACACGAGGCAGATGCTGCCAGACTCTGGTTTTTGCCGATATATCCAGGCTTGTTCACTCTCCGCCTGTTCTTTAGTTACACCGGGCTGCATTCGAATTTCTGCTGTAATGCCACTGTATAAAATCCTATCAACCAGTGAACCCGGAAAGACAGAAGCCACCACCTGCCCGGATGAGTCAATTTTAAGAGGCTTGGGTAACCGCGGTTTGCCGTAGCGTTGTATGTCGGTTAAAGTACGCTGCAGAATTCTTAACATACGAAAGATCTGGGATACTTGTACCCATTCTTCGCCCGCAGCGTTTGAACCCGGTGGGATGCCTTTGGCCTGCACACTTACCTCAACCCATTGCAAGGTCTGGCTGCGAAGATCCCTGCGAATCTCCTTTAGTAGTGATATTCTGCCGGGGATGTCAATTTTTGGCCAGAGATCTTTAGCTGACTCAAGATAAGTTAGTGCCGTTTCGATATCGTTTTTGGGGGTACTTTCCGGAATTTTTCCGGATGTTGGAAATATGGGAGATCCACTGATGTTTTCGGTATTCATCTTTTCCCGATCTTTTAAACATTATTGCGATCAGCCTTTGCCAAAAACGCAATACCTACGGGTATCTGCAGCTGATCAGTGAGTGATCAGAAAGCGATCGACTTGTCTATCAAATTTATGATCGGGGTCCAGTAGATTCCTAATAATAAAACGGGAATTGTAAACAGCAGGAGGGTCACGCTGATCACGGCATGGGCCTTAACCGGCTTTGGGTCAGCCGGGTCCTGCAGCCACATCACCTTAACGATTCTGAAGTAGTAGAAAAGAGAAATAACACTGTTGATGACGCCGATGAGTGCCAGCCAATAGAATTTCTTACTGGCGATGACAACTGCAAACAGATACAATTTCCCAACAAAGCCTGCCGTAGGGGGCAATCCGGAGAGAGACATCATGAAGAGCACCATACAGACCGCCAAAAGAGGAGCCTTTCTCCCAAGGCCTTTCCAGTCTTCAACGGTATGAGCGTCCAGTTTATTCTCGGCAAAGATGACCATGAAAAAGGCTCCCATGTTCATAAACAGATACATGGTCAGGTAAATCATGACCGCTTTGATGGCATCGGGTGAAAGAATGGATAGCGCCATCAGCATATATCCCGCATGGGCAATGCTCGAAAAGGCCAGCATTCGTTTGACATTGTCCTGCTGAATTGCAATCAAATTTCCAAAAGTCATGGTCACAGCGGATAGAATCGCAATCAGAGTCAACCAGTCAACGCCGGCAATCGGGGCCATTGAGCCATTGGTGAAAACGCTGTAAAAGAAACGAATCAAAATGGCGAATCCGGCCGCCTTTGGAGCAACAGACAAAAAACCTGTGATTGGAGTGGGTGAACCTTCATAGACATCCGGTGTCCAGAAATGGAAAGGTACCATGGAGATCTTGTATCCAAAACCAGCCAGCACCAGCAGGATGGCCATGTACAACACCAACGGTTGATCAATGCCCGCAAGTCCCTGCTGAATTCCGGATAAACTCATGGACCCGGTAAGACCGTATAACCAGCTAAAACCATAGACCATTAGTCCCGATGAAAATGCTCCGAAAATAACATATTTTAAAGAAGCTTCATTCGATTTACGATCATTTTTAAGAATGCCTGCCAGAATGTATGAAGGTAGACTGACGGTTTCGATTCCGAGATAAACGGTCACCAGATTTGTGGCAGAGGCCATCAGGAAGAGTCCAAACAGTACGATCAGAAGCAGTGAGTTATATTCAGGCATGTCCGCTTCCTGCAGGTTGAGGGTATAGTGAGAAACCAGAATTGTGAAAAAGGCGGCTATTAAAAAGATCCATTTGAAAAAATGAGCGAAGGGATCGGCTGCGATAGTTCCCATATAGAGGGATTCGGATACTCCGGCATCTCCATACAGCAACACTCCCGTGAAAACGATGCCGGCTAAAGCAACGACGAAATTGAATCGTTTCAATACTGGTATCAGATCAAAGACGATCGCCGCCAAGATCGTAACAACCAGAAGCAGTTCAGGCAGATAAAATGTTATACTGCTAAAATTAGACACGTTAGTTCATCCCCACTATCAGCGCCATATCATGGACTAATTTGATGAGACTATTCAGGGTTGGGGATATCACATCCAGCATGAGGTTCGGATAGACACCCAATGCAAAAACAATAACTGTCAGTGGAATAATCGTCAACAGTTCCCGGCCATTCATATCTTTTAAGCCTTTATAGGCAGTGCTGACAGGACCTAAGAAGACGTGCATATAACTCCTGAGGAAATAGATAGCATTCAGCAGGATACCCAAGGTTCCGATAATCGTCAGCGTTCTGAAAATACTGAATCCGCCGATGAAACACATGGCTTCACTGATGAATCCCGACAAAGCCGGCAAGCCTAATCCGGCAAAGAAAGCCACGGCCACAAAACCTGAGTAAACCGGCAGCTGACTGGCCAATCCACCAAAAGCAAGCTTCCCGGCCAATGCCGGGTCTTTATAATCCTTGGGGAAAAAGATGTAGCGATGATGAACTTTTTCGTAAATGACACCCACCAGCAGGAACAACATGGCGGTAATGATACCATGATTGAACATCTGGAGTACGGCCCCATTGATCCCGGCTTGTGAACCGGCGGGACTGGTACTGATCACAGCGGCCATCCCCAGCAGCACATAACCCATGTGACTCACAGAGGAATAGGCCACCATTTTTTTGAGATCAATCTGGGCGATGGCATTCAGGGCTCCCCAGACAATATTAATTACTCCGAGAAGGGCAATCATCCAGGCAAAAGCATAGACCTGATCCGGCAGCAAGGGATAATTGACCCGGAGCAGACCGTACGTCCCCATCTTCAGTAGCACACCGGCCAGAATGACCGATACGGCGGTTGGTGCTTCAACATGGGCGAGTGGCAGCCAAGTGTGCAGGGGAACGATTGGGACCTTAACCGCAAAACCAATGAAGAGGGCAACAAAAATAAGTATCCTCACATCCATACCCCAGAGCGTATCATGGATTGCTGCACCGCTTTGTATCATTGTTATGAGATTGAAAGTATGCGGGATGGTATAAAAATACAGAGCCAGCATCGCCAGCAGCATAAAAACAGACCCCAGCAGCGTATATAAGAAGAACTTAATCGAGGCGTACATGCGCTGCGGACCGCCCCAGATGCCGATAAGGAAATACATGGGTAGTAGCATCAATTCCCAGAAAACATAGAATAAGAAGAAATCCAGTGAGACAAAGACACCCATCATAGCCGAATCCAGAAGCAGCATAAGCGAAAAATAGCCCAGTACCGATTTATTGATATTCCAGCTTGAAACGACACCAATGAATGATAATAAGGCTGTCAAAAGAACGAGAGGAATACTCAGCCCGTCAACACCGAGAAAATATTCAATATTGAAGGAACGGATCCAGGCGTGGTGTTCCTGGAATTGTATTCCTCCTGCAGGCTCAAAACTCACCCACAGCCAGATGGCCAATATGAGCTGAAGGCCTGTAAAAATAACGGCAATCCATTTATGCAAATTAGAAGCAGCCTCACCACCTTCGGCAGATTCATTTTTTGCAATGAACGGATTCCCAATCAACATTAGCAGAGCACCTGCGATGGGAGTAAATATCAGCAGTGATAAAATGTGTGAACTCATAAATCCTCTAGTCTAAAACCATGATAATTTCAAATAAACTCATCTATCCTTCTTTATTTAAAATGCCTGGAACAAAATGAATATTGACAGGAGACCGATGACACCCCCAAGAATATAATTCTGGATGACACCGGATTGTGAGAGCCGTAATTCTTTGCCGAAGAAACGTGTTGCTTTTCCGAAGCCATCCACTACTTTCTGATCCAGCCAGTTGTAATCTGAATAGCCGGACCAATCAGACAATTTGAGTGCTAGCCATCCCCACCAGTCGATAAATTTCTGATCGAAGAGATCCCAATCAAATTTTGCAACCATCTTTGTGTACCAGAAAAAGGGACGATACAGAATAGTATCATAAATCTCATCGATATAAAATTTGTTGAATGACAAGTTGTACAGACCCAGTTTGTTGACTCTTTTGGTCAATTTTTCCACATTGACAACTTTGAAAAAGTAAAATAAGACCGCCGTCAGAATACCAAGCAAGGCTACGCTTAAAGAGATCAGCATTGCGGGCACATGAGCGTGATGGATGGCCTCACCTACCGTTTCCATCTCAAGTCCGGCAAAGTTCTCGCCACTGGAAATAACCTGGGTAAACCAACCATGACTATTAAATGGATTCAGGGTCGAGGGAATCGTGAAGACGAAAGCCAGACTTAAAATTGACAGTACGACAAGCGGGGTAGTCATTGCACTGGGCGTCTCGTGCATATTTTCGTGGATATCCTTACGGGCAGGTTCACCGTGAAAGGTAAGAAAGATCAACCTGAACATATAAAATGCTGTGATGAGGGCTGCACCAAATCCTGATATGGGCAGGAAAATCGTCCAGCCATGATGCAGATGATAATAGGCCAGAGTACCGGCAAGAATCGCATCTTTTGAGAGAAATCCGGTGAAAAAGGGAATTCCTGAAATGGAAAGCGATGCAACCAGCATTGTAATATAAGTGATGGGCATTTTTTTCCTGAGGCCGCCCATATTCCGCATATCCTGGGGGTCTGTCGTGTGATCACCTATTTTGTGGAGTGAGTGATGCATCGCATGGATCACCGACCCACTGGCCAGAAAGAGACAGGCTTTGAACATGGCGTGAGTGGTCAGGTGGAAAATTCCGGCCTGATAGGCACCCACACCGAGGGCCATGACCATATATCCCAATTGACTCACCGTTGAATAAGCCAGGACACGTTTAATATCAACCTGGGTGATGGCGATAATGGCTGCCAGAAGAGCTGTTATTCCCCCGATAATAGCGACAAATTCCAGGGCTGCGGGAGTAAGAAATACAAAGATCCGCACGGTCATATAAACACCGGCAGCAACCATTGTGGCCGCATGAATGAGTGCACTGACAGGGGTGGGGCCCTCCATGGCATCCGGCAGCCATATATGCAGTGGAAATTGTGCAGATTTACCAATTGCACCCATGAAAACCATGATTCCGGCGATGGTAAGCAGGATGCCTGTGCCGTCAAAGGCTCCAAATTCAACCTTTTCGGCGATGGACTGAAGATTGAGCGTTCCTAAGTGCGTAAACAGCAGCATGATGCCGATGAACATGCCAATATCACCCACGCGGTTTGCAAGAAAAGCTTTCATCCCCGCACTGGCGGCGGATTGTTTTTCAAACCAGAACCCAATTAACAAATAGGAGCTGATACCGACCAGTTCCCAAAAGACATACATCATTATCAGATTGTTGGCGAGCACTATTCCGTTCATCGAGAAAGTGAACAATCCCAAGTAGCCAAAATAACGAGTATAGCGCGAATCCCCGCGCATGTATTCAGTGGAGTAAATATGGACCAGGAAAGAAATTGTTGAGACAACTACCAGCATTACAGCTGCAATGTTATCGATGAAAAATCCCAGTTCTACACTAAAATTCCCCGTTGTAAACCAAACCGTATTCACGTCGAGCAGCGCATATCCCGGAGTGATAAATATGTTGGCGAAAAAACTAAGCGCCAAACTGAGGGTTAGTCCCAGGGCAATGATGGAAACCCAGTGGGCTTTACGTCCTATTCTGCTGCCAAAGAAAATTTGAAAGGCAAATGAAAGCAGGGGCAGAAATAAAATCGCAAGAGCAAAAATAAGTTTAGGTGTCATCTGCATCAACCTTTCATCTGATCCGCACTGTCAATATTAATGGTCTCATGGTTTTTGAACAGGTTGATGATAATCGCCAGGGCCACTGCGGCTTCGGCAGCTGCGAGAACGATGATGAAAATACCAAAAACCTGGCCGTCCAGCGAGCCCATACCCCCAAATCGGTTGAAGGCTACAAAGTTGAGATTCGCTGCATTGAGGATCAGCTCAATGCCCATGAGTACTGCGACACCGTTGCGCCGGGTCATCACACCAAATAGACCCAGTGAGAATAAGATCGAACTGATGATTAAATAAGAATACAGATTATCCATTATTTTTTCCTCGATAGTACGGCAGCACCAATCAAGGCTGCGAGCAATAGGATGGAAGCAACCTCAAATGGCAGGAGGTAATCTGTCAAGATCATGGTACCCAGTTTGGCAACGGTCGAATCCAGATTTTGGGGATGTCCTATATGCCAGGGAGCTTGGAAAATAATCGAGGCAAGCAGACAGAACAGTGCAAAGGCTCCAATACCAGCAAGAAAACGTCCCCTGTTGGCATGCTTCAAATCGGTTGAAGCAATCTTGTTGGTCAGCATGATACCAAACAGAATTAAAACCAGGATACCACCGACATAGACCATGATCTGTGTGGCTGCCAGAAAATCAGCATAGAGGAAAACATATAACCCCCCGACGCCGAAAAGTGTAAAGAACAAAGCAACACCCGAATACATCAGCTTGGGACTAAAAACGACAAAAAAGGCAGACGCCAGGGTGACGGCGGCAATGATGATAAAAGCAGCCTCGGCCATCAGGCATCCCCCAATAATGAATCGATGATTTTCGTAAATTCCGAAGTCAGTTTACCGGAATCTTCCAGTGTCAGTTTGATTTCAGCCACGATACCCTCCGGAGATTTATCCTCTCGTTGTGCCGCCATGAAGGTTTTCTTGGCCAGTCCTCGGGTCATTTTATCTGATATGGCATTCAGAATTTTGATATTCAGCACAGATGCCTGTGGATCGGGTTTGGCTGCAGGAGGAGTTTCGGGTGCAGGGCTTGCTGCTGCTGCACCTGCGTTGCGCAGAGTTGCGAGAACCAGTTTGACTTCATCACTAAATTTGTCGGAAGCTTCCAAAGCTTTTTGGATGGAATCGGCTACACCGTTTGCATCCTGCCCTTCTCGAGTGGCAGCCATGAAGGCTTTTTTGGCCAGACTGCGGGTCATGCGGTCTGTCAGATCATTTAACAATTTGACATCGAGACCCGTTGCAGGTTTAGCAGATGCTTCGGGAACTGCAGTTGTTTCAACTTTTGTCATCAACTCTGCTTTACCAATATTTTCAATCACAGAAGCGAGATCAGAAGAATATTTGTTGGCTTCTTCCAGGGTTTGTTTTACCAATGCTGCCACTTCAGCTTCGGGCCTCCCGGCGCGGACGCCTGCTGTAAAGGCTTTTTTAGCGAGACTGCGGGTCATGCGGTCTGAAATAGCATTCACGGGTTCATAATTAAGCTTGGGTTCAGCTACAGTTGCTTTGGGTTTGGCCTGTGCCTTTTCAGCTGGTTTCTCCGGAGCCGGTAACCCTTTCTTTTTAGCCAAATATTCTGCTCCTCCGGCCGAAAGAATATCTTCTTCAGAAGGATTGGAAAAGTGGAAAATTAAATTAGTTCGGTCACGCTGACTGTATTCATATTCGATTTGATGTTTTGAACTATTGGGACCACCAACCATGTAAATACACTCTTCAGGGCAGGGATATGTACACAGATTGCAAAACATACACTCCGTCATATCGATGTCAAAACGAGCAACGAGCATGCGTTTTTGAGTGCCGTTACTGGTGATACCGGGATCAAATTCGCTACCTTTTGGCGGTTTGACACTCTCGATTTTGATGCAGTCAACGGGACAGGCTCGCATGCACTGATTGCAGCCGATACAGTCATTGATATCCACGTGCAGACGGGATCGAACGACATTGTAACTCTGCAGATCAAACCCTATATTGCGCTCTTCGACAGGCCATTTTTCATGCGGATACTGGAGGGTTGCCACCAGTTTCTTACGGGAATGATAATGATGCAGGGTCAGTCGCAGTCCTGCGATGAAAGACAGGTATCCGCTGTAAATATTTTTAAAATAGACACCCATATTAGAAGATCAACTCCATTGCTGAAATGAGGATGAGATTAA
>CAZIYQ010000114.1:0-8897 GCA_964543505.1 uncultured bacterium
GTCAATCCGCAAGTCTTTTTCATCTATCTCAATCTCAATATCATCGTCAACCATGGGGAAGACAAAAATCGATGCAAATGACGTGTGTCTGCGTGAATTGCTGTCAAAGGGGGATATTCTTACCAAACGATGAACACCCGCCTCAGCTTTCAGATAGCCGTAAGCAAATTCGCCTGTAATTTCTAAAGAAACGTCTTTTAGACCTGCCTCATCGCCGGGCTGATAATCGAGTATTTTCGTCGTGAAGGACTGGCGCTCACACCAGCGGGTATAGAGTCGATAGAGCATACTGGCCCAATCCTGTGATTCAGTCCCTCCCGCACCGGGATGGATTGCCAGGATCGCTCCTCTGTGGTCATCCGGCTCATTCAGTAATTTCCTGATCTCAACGATATTGAGATAATCAACAAACTTTCCGAGCGCATTCCCTATCTCTGAATCAGGCTCTTCGCCTTCCTGGATCAACTCGAAATGTAACTCTACTTCTGCTGATCGTTCTTCGAGTTCCTGCCACATACTTTGCTCGTTTTCGATGAGACTGATTTTTTTTTGAACGGTCTGGGCAGTTTTGTTATCTTCCCAGAATCCTGGAGCAAGCGTTAATTTTTGGAGCTCTGAGAGCTGGGATTTTAGTTTATCCCAATCAAAGATACCCCCGTATTTCGAGATATTTTTTCCGAGCGGCTTCGAATTGTTCATTGAGAGATGCTAAATCCAAGCTCATACTTTAATACCGGGTAATGAGAAGATAAATTGTGGCAAAGCGATAAATGATATCCACCCAGGCGGTTCCACTTTTCACTCTATTCCAGAAGGTTGGCAGGATGATGATCGTATCGTTGGGCTGCAGAGTAGGTAATTTACTCCGATCACCGGTTTTCGTAAATTCTTTCAAATCGACAATGATTTTTTGCTGCCCACCATCCTCATCAATTTCCCGCAGGAGGATCACTTTGCTCAATCTGGCGAGGGGTGTAGGTCCTCCGGCCTGGGAGAGCAGTGAGATGATGTCAAGGTTGATAGAGTAGGGTATCAGGTACTGCCCCGGAGCTCGCACTTCGCCCCACACATTTACTGCCATGCTGATCCCCGAGGAGGAGGGTATCACATAACTGGCGCTATAATTGTTTTGTTGCAGTTTGGACATGACCTCGCTTTGGGTTTGTCCCGCCACCAGAGTCAGTGAGATGATCATCCCAATAATATATTTCCTGAAATTTTTATTCATAGTCTTCCTGTACAAGTTTTATCTATTTAATTGTTTAATAACCGATGCATAAATTTAACGCACTTGACGCTTTCTTTTACATCATGAACTCTGATAATATTAGCACCTTTTGACACAGCTATTGTGAGAGCAGCAATACTTGTGGCCAATCTTTCTGCAGGCTGATCTCCAGCGACAGACAGAAATGATTTGCGGGAAGCTCCTATCAAAAGTGGATATCCCAAACCAACGAGCTCTTGCAGCCTGAGCAGGATATCATCATTATCCCGGACACGTTTCCCAAAACCAATTCCCGGATCGAGAATAATCTGATCATCCTTCAGCCCTTTTGTTTTGGCAAGAGCGACTCTTTCATTAAAATAAGTCAAGAGCGTCTCTATGATATCATCGTAGTGCGGGTTCTGCTGCATCGTCCGCGGTGTCCCAGCCATGTGCATAATAATGATGGACACATTATATTCTGCAGCCAGCTCAAACATTTCACCGTTCTCTCCACCTCCGGTGATATCATTTAGCAAGGTGAATCCGTTTTTTAGAGCAATTCTTGCCGTTTCAGGTTTATAAGTATCAACGGAAAACGGTATCTCCAACTCCCTGACCAAATCAAAAACATGAGAGAGTCGCTCCAATTCCTCACGCACATTTACTTCTTCAGCACCAGGTCTGGAAGACTCCCCTCCCACATCAATGATATCAACTCCATCATTGACCATCTGTAAAACTCTTGCTCTGACCTGTTCTGCTTTGGAATAAACACCGCCGTCATAAAAGGAATCAGGCGTGAGATTGAGAATCCCCATAACAAGAGGACGATCCTCCGAGAGAAGCTTATGAATTCCCTTCACTGATCCCTACGATTGGCGGTAGTTTTCTACGCTGAGGTTTGGATTTTTCCTCCGTCTTATTGGCGGAGGTTGAACGTCTCCTGGGCCTTCTTCGGGAGGGTCTATCCGAGACTTTAGTTTTCCGTACGATCGGATCACCGTTAATTACTTTTCGCATCTCATCACCAGAGATTGATTCATATTCCAAAAGGGTTTCAGCCAGTTTGTGCAGGATATCTATATTTTTAGTCAGAATCTGCTGGGCTTTGGTGTAAGCATTTTTGACAAATTTAGATATTTCCTGATCTATTGTATGGGATATATTGTCGCTGTAGTCTCTGGCGTGGGATATCTCTCGCCCAAGGAATACTTCCTCATTTTTCTTGCCGAAAGTGAGGGGGCCAATTTTCTCACTCATTCCCCATTCACAGACCATTTTTCGGGCAGTATTTGTGGCCACTTCAATATCATTCCCTGCGCCGGTAGAGACATCATGAAAAATTATTTTTTCGGCAGCGCGACCCCCCATAAGGATGTTTAGTCTTCCCAGTAAATAATTTTTCCGATAATTATACTTGTCATTTTCGGGTAACTGAGAGGTTATCCCCAAAGCCCGTCCACGAGGCGTGATCGTAATTTTATGAACCGGGTCAGCCCCTTTTGTAAAGTGAGCAACAATTGCATGGCCTGATTCATGGTAAGCTGTAATCTTTCTATCCTCGGGGGTCATGATCAAGCTCTTCCGCTCGACGCCCATCATCACTTTATCCTTAGCATCCTCAAAATCAGACATGCTGACGCGGTCTTTCCTTCTCCTTGCTGCAAGTAGTGCCGCTTCATTACAGAGATTTTGGAGGTCTGCTCCAACGAGTCCAGGCGTACCCTTGGCCACATTTCTAAGTTTTACATCTCTGGCTAAGGGTATATTCTTGGAATGGATTTTAAGGATAGCTTCCCTTCCGTCAATTCCTGGCACATCAACGATGATTTGCCGATCAAATCGACCCGGTCTTAAAAGGGCTTTATCCAGCACATCAGGGCGGTTGGTGGCAGCAAGCATTATGACATTATCGTCCGTCTCAAAACCATCCATTTCCACTAAAATCTGGTTGAGAGTTTGTTCCCGTTCATCGTGTCCTCCGCCAAGGCCTGCTCCACGGTGACGACCCACAGCATCAATTTCATCGATAAAGATTATCGCGGGTGAATTGCTTTTTGCCTGGTCAAAAAGATCTCTAACTCTGCTGGCACCGACACCTACGAACATCTCGACGAATTCTGCACCACTGATACTAAAAAAGGGTACGTTAGCTTCGCCTGACACAGCCCTGGCCAACAGGGTTTTCCCTGTCCCGGGCGGCCCCAATAACAGGGCACCCTTGGGAATTTTAGCACCCAATCTGGTAAACTTTTTTGGCGTTTTCAGGAATTCCACAATCTCCTGTAATTCCGTCTTGGCTTCATCACAGCCAGCAACATTTTTAAAAGTAATTTTAGGATTAAAAGGAGATATAATCTTTGCCCGGCTCTTGGCAAATCCAAAGATGCCATTTTGACCACCACTGCCTTGCATTCGTTTCATAATGTAAAACCAGAAGACGATCAGTAAAATCCATGGAGAAAACTGAAGCAGATAATCCATAAAATCAGCCGTCTGTTCTTTGAATTCATAGCTGATCCCTTTTTTATCCCAGATCGCTGTGACATCACTATCAACATAGGGCAGGACTGTTGAAAACTTTTGGTATTTACGTTTTACCGCACCTAAATATTCCTCCATGGGATGTTTGAATTCACCAATGAATTTGTTACCCACGATCTGAGCACTGGAAACCAGGTCATCTTCAATATATTTTTGATATGTGGTGTAGGAGACCACTTCAACGGCTGGTTCTGATGAAATGATTTGGGCAATCGTTACGGCTGTGATAATAATCACAGCCCAGACGAGAAAGTTTTTGTTAAAACCTCGCCAGAATTTTTGAATTCCTCCAGGTTTTGGTCTACCCGGATCTTTATCCTTTGAATGTTGACGGTTTTTGGTATCAGCCATTATCAGGTTCTCCTTCCTTGAAGGCGTAAATTGAGGATAATCCTCTAAATTTTTGGTCCAGATCCAGACCATATCCAACCACATAGCGGTTTTTAATATTAAATGCGATATAGTCAATAGCAAAATCGTGTTTTGCAATTTCCGGCTTGTACAGGCAGGTCACAAACGCGAGTGATTTGGGTTCGGCAGTTTCAAGACGATTCTTTAAAAAAGTTAGCGATAAACCGGTATCGACAATGTCTTCCACTATGATGACATCCCTCCCGGTTATGTCTGCACTGATATCTTTGAGGAGTCTCACCGTGCCTGAGCTCGATGTTGCACTTCCATAGGAGGTGATCTTTATGAAATCGACTTCAAAATCGATAGTCAAATTTCTAACCAAATCTGCCATGAATAAAAATGAGCCGTTCAGCACACCAATAATGATGGGAATTCTACCGTTGTAATTTGATGAGATGTCAGCTGCAAGTTCCTTAATTCTCATATCGAGGTCCTTCTTGGGGATCAGTTCCTGCAAGATTTTCCCCTCATTAGGATATCCCTCCGGTATTGTCAGTTCTTTTCTTTTTTCAGCCATTTTATTTTTAACATTTCTCCATTCATGTTTAACCCGTTATGGGCGGACAAACTGTGAGTAATACCGGGTAACCAGATTATTTCATCCTCAAAGTTCACTACGACAGGATGCTTTAGTTTTTCAAGACGAGAAAGCTTGTGATTGATATACAAATCACTAATCTTCACGGACTTTTTCAAACTGTAGGAGAAAATTCTATCTCCTTTCTCCCACTGTCTGACGAAGAGCCCATTATTTAACCTGACCTTGCTGATCAACAGTCTATTTTTATCATTTGAAGGAATGGCACCCTGCGCCTGCGAAACCTTAAAAGTACCGTCAAACCAGCTAATTCCTGTAAACGTGATTCTCTTTCGTTGAGTGTCAGCAAACTTTTTTTGATTGTACAGAATAATTGAATTGCGGTCTATAAGACATGATAATGTCCCCGTGAGGTCAAAAACTGTACCGGTATCCGATACCGAAATATACTGCCAAAATGATTCCCAATGATCTGCTGTAGCTGTAATATAGTCATCATTATTGATTTTTGATGTCAGCGATTGAATCAATATTTTCTTTTCATCCGATTGCAATTTCTGGAAATTTGATTTATCGAAAACAATCTCAACAGTTTCCAGATTAACAAATTTTAGCAGCACTGGCTTGAGTAATTCCAGTTTTTTACTGATCTCATCGAGCCTGTTTGTAGCTTCTCTTGAAACCTTTAGCAATTTTTGATAGAGACCTGCATCCTTAGCAAGCGCTTGCGGCAGATCATGGTGTCTTACTCGATTACGTTGAAACCGGATATCGGTATTGGTCGAGTCTTCCCTCCAAATTACACCGTTTGCTATAGCAAAGTTTTCAATTTTGTTTTTGGTTAGTTGCAACATCGGCCGGCGTAATTTGCCTATACTTTCACGTATTCCAATCAGCGATGTCCAATGAGCTCCGCTCTTCTGTCGCATATAGACCGTCTCGACTTGATCATCCTGATGATGCGCCGTCATAATCCAATCGAAACCATTTTCATGAGCAACTGTTTTCAGGAATGCATACCTTTCGTGGCGAGCCCAATTTTCTATAGATCCTTTTATTTGTCCAGGAGACAATTCTTTGTAGAAATAGGGAATACCTGCTTGCTCGGCAGATTGCCGGCATAGATCATGATCTAATAGAGAATCGGTCCTCATACCATGATTCAGATGTGCAAGCCCCAAGTCGTATCCAATGCGTTTTTGCAATTTGAGAAATATCTCCAGCATGACCATACTGTCAACGCCTCCGGAAACCGCCAATAAGATCCGGCTTGCATTCAACGCAACTCCTTCTGCTAGTGCAAAAGACCGCAGTTTCCCTTCGACTACCACCAAGGGCATGTTATTCTACAGCTAAAAATGGATTTTGGACTTTTTCAATTCCCAGTGTAGAATCTTCTCCGTGCCCTGAGTGGACGATAAGGGAATCCTTCAAGGGTAACAGATTATTCCAGATTGAAGACATGAGCTGTTCATAATTCCCACCCGGCAGATCACATCTCCCAATGGACAGATGGAAAAGCGTATCACCTACAAAAAGGTGATCTTCCAAATGCAAACAGACGCCCCCTGGCGTGTGTCCCGGTGTGCTGATGATCTCAAAATTCAACCCACAGAGCACTAACGCTTCTCCATTACGATAATATGCATCAATTCCCGGCGGGTCAACCGGCTGTAAGCCCAGATAACGACAATGTTCAGGCAGATCATCTACCAACCACTGATCTTTTTCATGAATATAGATCTGCGCTCCGGTTGAAGCTTTAATTTCTCCCGATGCAGCAATATGATCCATGTGCCCATGAGTACACAACATGTATTTTAGCGCTAGATCATGCTTTGCAAGGGCTTCAAAAATCGATGGAGCATCATCGCCTGGGTCAATCAGCACTGCATTTTGACTTGGCTCCCTCCAGATTAGATAAGAATTTTCCTGAAAGGAACCGCTTGTGATCTTCTCAATATTGGGCTTTATGTTTAGACCTCATCAAACAAATAGGGTTTCAAGTACTGTATTTTACTCTCATAAGATTTTGGATATAAGAACCATTCAGTCGCTGCAATTGAACTCAGTAGCGAATTCCCATCCTGGGGAGTAAAGCAAAACCCGGTAATGTCTTTGCCGTTTTTACTAACATGCAGTGATTTGATAGCCACCACAGTCTGGTTAAGTATCCGTCCGTAATGCCCGTGATCTCTTCCGAAAGAGAACACCTCGCAGGCATCAATCTTGTCTGTGGTGGCGATGCGGTCATTGGCATCCAATTTGGCAATGATCCTCGGCAATGTCGTGGG
Source organism: uncultured bacterium (assembly GCA_964543505.1). Taxonomy (GTDB): domain Bacteria; phylum Fidelibacterota; class Marinisomatia; order SCGC-AAA003-L08; family JACNLC01; genus JAADGM01. The sequence continues at coordinate 7,001 of CAZIYQ010000114.1, forward strand.
AGTATTAACCTGCAGATGGAATTGCAGAACATGCATGTACTGTGTATTGACCTTGATGACGGAGGAGAAGAGATCCAGATCGAGCCCTTTGGTTTGGAAAAGCAAGGCTGCATCTCGTGCATGGTGGGTCCCGTACTGGTCGTCCTTATGACTGCCTACCTGTGGTGAGGGGATAAACCCAGATGCCTGACTCACATCGTTTGCCCGACGGATAACAACAAATCGTCCTGATACCAGATTGCCTTCGGGTTCATCATCTATACCCAGAGTCTTAATAATAACAGATAAATTATGAGTATTACAGGATACCACTTGAATAAACCTGTCTTCCTCCGGGGAAAGGACCTCATCATTGATACCACGTGCGTACATTTTACCAAATCCAAATTCACTGCCCTGAGCGATAAACCCGGTTGTGTTGTGCAGATATTTTTCATAGAATTCTGATTTGTTTTTCTGGCCGATTCCGCTGGGAGTGCAATCGATGACCACAGAAGCCCGGTCAATAGCTTCTTCGGTCTCAAATTCAGGTTTGATATCCAGTGCCCGAAACCCATCCATCCGGTCGGCTCTGGCGGCTAATCTCGCCCCACGCCTGAAGAGCGATTTTACTTTAGACCGATCTGTAGTAAGGGGTGTATTTTTATGGAAGGTAACCTCATCGATTCCAAGCTCTTCCTTAAAATCACAAAACAAACCAATCAGCGGTTCTCCAATAGTTCCGGTACCCACTATATGGACAATTTTGCGTGACATAACAGGGATTCTCCTATATTATTTTTTAGACATGAATTGACTGATTTTCTGAACGAAATTTTTACTTTTCTGTTGTATAGAAATTATTCCATCGCCATATATTAGTGCGGATGGATTGTGCGCCACAAGGATTTCTGCATCTTCACCGATCATCCTCCTGGCAAGTTCGTAAGCAGGCCCTAGGCAGAAATTCCTTTTCGAAGTATTGTGAGCATCCGATCCAATAAAATGGGCATATCCGCCAGAGAGAATTTTTTTAGCAATTTTCTCTGATTTTCTCCCCAAGGTTCCCAATAAACTGCCGGCATCGATCTGTATCAAAATACCTGAATTATATATTTTCTTTAGCACTGAAAAATCAGAATAAATTGGCAGATACCTTTCAGGATGAGCGATGATTGGCGTAACCCCAAGATCCATTAACTGCTGAAAAATTGCTTTATAACTTAGGGGTAAAAAACTGGTAGAAAACTCCACGAGTATGTATTGCGAACTTCCCAGCAGGGCAAAGGGGTGGTTGATCAATGCTACTAAATTTGACTGGAAATACACTTCAGCTCCAAGATGAACTGCAATCGGAATTTCATGGATTTCGATGTAATCCTTCAACTTCTGATATGCTGCCAGAATATCTTCATTTGACACATTTAACATTTCAAATTTGGGGTGCTGGCGATGAGGTGTGGCAATAATCTCTGTAATACCCTGTTCAACTGCAGTGGCCAGCATCTCGGCGGACACTCCCATCGTTTTGGCACCATCATCGACGCGGGGAATTATATGATTATGAAAATCGATCAAAGTGAGTATTCCACATTATCCATCAGAAATGATTTTAAGGCTCGCATCTTCCCGTCATTGAAGATTTGCAACTGCTCGACAGCTTCTGTTCTCCCATCGCCTAGAATATCATCGAGTGTGTTGAGCACCCGTTCGTTTCTGAAATGGTGTAATGCAGGCGCACAATATTGTCCCATCAGTTTGATAAAATCTCTCATGCTGATAACGTTGAGATTGGCTGTATCCACCAGGTTTGCATCTAAATTAAATCTGGCAGCTTTCCAAAGACCATCATTTAATAATTCTAGGGAGAGGTTTTCAATAAGCCGCCCATTTTGATAATCCTGTACCAGCTGATAAA
>CAZIYQ010000115.1:0-8851 GCA_964543505.1 uncultured bacterium
GTTGAATGACTATTGGGATACACCAATATGCCAATTTCATTATTAAAAGGTTCACAATTCCAGGCAATTTGCCATCAAGCCATTTGTAAATATATGTAAGTCCGTTTATCAAGTGAAGCCTGAACCCCGTTAAATTTAGATACGAAATTACTTACTAAAATTTAATATAGGAATTCAATCGATGGCTAGATCAACGCTCTTCTTCGCACTCCTCTTTTTAACTCTGGGATTGTGTTCCCTGGCAGGACAAACCCAAACCGATAACCAACAGCGGGATGATGTTCTCCTACAGCTTGAGCAGGGTATGGTCACCAGTGGAGACCAGATTACCCTCGATCTCAATATGGTGAACGCAGATGATGTGGCAGGCCTTCAATTTACGGTCAGGGATACTTTGGGTTTATTGAATATTATCGATCTGCAGCCCGGTATCCGCCTCGATGGCTACAATATGCAGTATAACCATCTGGATGACGGTTCTGTCATTGTCATTGCTTTTAATATCGCAGGCGGCGTTATCCCTCCCGGTGAAGGACCCATCGTTCAGATCACGTTTGAGGCCAACCCAGTTTTCTCACAGTCCCTGTCTGGATTATCCTTCTCTCATGTTTACATTGGTGATGCCCTGGCTCAGGAGATGCCTTTCATTATTGCGGATTGTTTCGTTGTAGTTAATCCGGCCGACGCCAGTCAATTCATCATTGATGATGCTTCTCTGCTGCTGAATGTGGAGAATTCGGTCCCCATTTATTTGAGCAATGATGTTCCTGTTTCAGGTTTCCAATTTCACTTAACATTTCTTCCTGAGCTTGCTCATGCCGTTTCCATCACGGGTACAGAGCGAACAGCAGGCTGGATGATCTCTTATGGCTTCAATAATGTCATCGGTTTCAATTTTTCAGGGGTAGCCATCGCACCCGGAGATGGCCCTATTGCTGTCCTGCAGGTACAGGGAGATACAGAAGGTGAATTCAGCTTATGCATCAGTGACATCATTCTTTCAGACCCGGAAGGTTTACAACTACCGGCTGCATCCCAATGCAGTGATATGGCCGTAATTCAGTCCGGTGCTCTCGGCGATTTGAATCAGGATGATGCCATCAATGTCATCGATGTGGTTCAGTTGGTGAACATCATCCTCAATGGTGATGCCACTCCTTATCAGCAATGGGCAGGGGATATCAACAATGATGACATTATCAATATTTTAGATGTTGTTCAACTGGTTGCAATCATACTTGATGGCAGACTAACAAAAGGCGAAAACCTACAATCGGCAAAGCTGATCACGGGCAATGGAATTCTCCGTTATGAGAGCGAGGGCACCACAGCAGGGCTTCAGCTGTTTACATCGGGAGACTTCGAGATTACCGAGAATCTGCTGCCCGAAGGATGGCAGATGGCTCACCAGGAAGATATTATTTTGATCTATACACTCACGGGTGCAGTACTTGAAGATGCAGAATTGTTTAAATACTCCGGTGTATTAGAGATTTCTGACAATGTTGCTGCTGACTGGAATGGAAACAGTCTGACAGCTGAAGTAGATTCTGATCTTCCTAATGGATATCTGGTGGGTTATGCCTACCCCAATCCCTTCAATCCGGTGACAAACCTTGAATATTCTCTTTCGAAAGAAGCCTCGGTGCAGATTGATGTTTTCAATATGCTGGGTGAAAAGGTTGCCAATCTTGAAGAATCCACTCATCCAGCCGGGACCTATCACATCAGCTGGCAGGCCGGGGATCAATCCAGTGGCATCTATCTCGTCAACTTCGCCCTGGGTCCGCTGCACGAAACACGGAAGGTGATCCTGCTCAAATAAAATTGTTGAATAAGGTCTGATCTCAATCTGTCCAAGTTCTTTACAAATCCCCTAATGTCTTCTCTGCGTGAGGGGATTTGTTTTTTTGCCAATGCTTTAGAGCCACACAGAAAACTGTACAGAAATTCAGGGTGGAGGCGTTAAATTAAATCAGCAATTATTCAACAGATTAAAATATGAGAACCCATGACTAAATTTGTTATCATTTTCATAGCCTGTGCTTCCATGGCCTGGGCTGCAGTGCTGTTCATTCCTGAAGACTTCGCTACTATACAGGAAGGGATCAATGCCGCAGAAGAGGGCGATACGGTTCTTGTATCCCCGGGGCGCTACTTCGAACAGATCAATTTTAACGGGAAAAGTCTGCTGCTCGCTTCACTTTACACAACCACGGGGTATCCGGGTTATATAACGGCAACCCTCATTGATGGCTCTGGTAGCGGCAGTGTTGTGACCTTCAATCATAACGAAGGTCCGGAATCGATCATCGCAGGCTTTAGCATCACGAATGGTCTTGCAGCAAATGGCGGAGGTCTTTTTATCTCACAGTCAAGTCCAACAATAAAAAATTGTCTGATCTCCGGTAATCTGGCAGATGGTAATGGTGGAGGGATGGTCTGTTATTTCACATCCCGACCTCTGCTGCTCAATACGACCCTGTCCGGAAACAGTGCGGGGGCGAACGGTGGCGGTATATTTTGCAGGGATAACTCCAGGCCAGGATTTGTTAACAGCATCGTCTTTGATAATTTTTTAACAGACGGGACGGCGGACAATATAGACCTGAATTTGGGTGGTTCAATAGTTCTGGCCTACACAACCCTTCAGGGAGGTGAACAAGGTATAATATCTGACTCCGGCTTAATTTTTTACCTGAACGGAAATCTTGAGAGTGATCCCCAATTTATTAATCCTGCTGAAGGGAATTTCACACTCTCTGCAGATTCTCCCTGTGTTGATGGGGGCATCGCCGGGACTGTACTTTATTTCAATGATGCCGCTGACAGCCTGCAGGTGCCTGATATAGCACATGCCGGCGGCGCTCCGGACCAGGGTGCTTTTGAGCAGTGGGGCATCGAGGGTTGTACAGATTTTCAAGCGCTGAACTTTCAGCCTCAGTCCACAATCGAAGACGGCAGCTGTTTATATGCACCTCAGCTGTCCTCACTGGATGATGTATCCATGACTGAAGACAGCTTGCTACAGATTCTGCTGTCTGCAACGGATCAGAATGTGGGGGATGAACTTACTTTTTCAGCCGACACGGATACGATGGCGATTTCAGTAACAGTTCAGCAGGATACATTGACGCTAAGTCCGGCCGCAGATTGGTATGGCAGCGGAGTTATCACGGTGTGGGTGAGTGACGGTCAGTACAGCGACTCAACAGATTTTCAGTTGACCGTAACTCCGGTCAATGATCCTCCGCAATTAGATTGTAACAACGGTGCCGTGATCGCAGAGAATTCCATCCTTGCAGATTATCAGCTGGCGGCGGAAGATGTGGATGGCGACACACTCCATTACGCTATTGAGATTACTGCCGATTACGATAATTTTCCCTGGGTCACAGATCCATTTAGTTGGAGCCTAGCCGATTTGGTGCTGACCATCACGCCTCCTCTCAATTGGTATGGTGAGGCCGCAGTTCAATTCTGGGCTGGAGACACGGAACTCGCAGATTCCTGCAGTTTTACCCTAACCGTCTTGTCAGCCGAAAATGATGCCTATCTTTCCATTGGTGAGATCAATTATTCCACAGGGAGCTTTGGTATTCAGTTGTATAATCAGCTGCCTGTCAGCGGCTTTCAATTTGATATCATCGATCCCCATTATCTCACGATAGAAGATGTTTATGGCGGCAGTGCAGGGGACCATGATTTTGTCCTGCAGTTTGAACCCTCCCTGGGGACCGTCCTTGGGTTTTCTCAGGTGCTTGATGCTATTCCGCCCGGAGACACTACCTTGGTCTATGTGCAGTTCAGCGGCTGGGGAAATGCGCAGACCTGTCTTGAGAATATCACAGCCACAGCTCCTGACGGAACGGAAGCCTTCAGCATTCCCGGGGAGTGCCTGACCTTGAATTTTGAGCCGGGCGATGTCAATCACGATGAGGCTATGGACATTCTTGATGTAGTAGAAATTGTTGCCGTGATACTGGGACAGATTGACCCCACTGAGTATGAGCTGTGGGCAGCAGATATGAACTCTGATGCTGAAATCAATGTTTCGGATGTCATTCTGCTGATTGATCTGATCATGGAATACTGATCAAATTGCACAAAAGAGCGTTTATTGTCATATTTTAATACCAATTCGCGGTCTTTATAAAAACATTGGTTAAGTATTTTCAAATAGATATGACGGCATGAAATTTGAATTGATAACAAAGTCATCAATGTATGATCATTCTTATATGACAACATCTTTAGGAGGGATATAATGAAGTATTTAATCAGTGCTATTTCAGTGTTTACAATTCTCAGCGCAACCGTGCTCAATGTGCCCGCGGATTACACCACCTTACAAGAGGGCATTAATGCTGCAGCAGACGGTGATACCGTATTAGCCCAACCGGGTGTCTATGCCGGGAATATCAATTTTATGGGCAAAGCCATTACTGTTGGTTCTTTATTCGTTACAACGGGTGATGATAACTATATCTCGCAGACTATAGTTGACGGGAATCAATCCGGTAGTGTCGTTATCTTCAACAATGGGGAAGATGACAGCTCTGTACTTAGGGGAATGACCCTGACCAATGGATTCGCCTTTAACGGCGGTGGGATTAACTGCATCAATAACTCCAACCCGACCCTTGATCATCTGATCATTAGTGAAAACGCTGCCTACTATAATGGCGGAGCTGTCTATTTATCGAATTCAGAGCCGGTTTTTGAAAGTGTCACCCTGGCTGACAACACTGCTTCTTCCCATGGCGGGGGAATCTATTGCAGCTCATCCTCACCCGCTGTATATAATTCAATCCTGTGGAATAATACTCCTCAATCCATCTATTTTTATGAACATGGAGGACCAAATGCCGTCACCGTTAGATATTCTGATGTTCAGGGCGGTCCAGGTGGTGTCGTGATCAATAATAACGGCAGCGTCAATTTTGGCAATGGAAACACAAATCTTGACGAGGATCCGCTTTTCATTCTGCCAGGGGTAGATTACAATTTACAATTAAACAGTCCTTGTATCAATGCCGGCGATCCTTTGTCCCAATTGGACCCGGATGGCACAATTAGGGATATGGGAGCGCTTTATTTTGAATTGAGTTTTGGCTGCACAGATCCGTTGGCAGTTAATTACAATCCGGGGGCTATGAACGATGACGGCTCTTGCGTCTTCGCCCCTATCGCTGATGATATCGAAGTAGTGATTAATGAAGACGGCTATTTTACCCTGGTTCTCACAGCAGTGGATCCCGATGGTGATGCAGTGACCTATTCCATCTGGTCAAGTCCTCATCACGGCACAGCCAGCCTTACGGACAGCACACTGACGTACGATCCTTTCCCGGATTTTTTCGGGAATGACACACTGGAATATATCGCCACCGATTCAGCATTGAATTCGGACACTGCTACGGTTGCTATCACCGTTTTGCCGGTTAACGATGCCCCCTTTTTCACGGAAAATGTCACAGATCAGTTTATGGATTTCAATGCTTCCTCTTCAATATTGCTCTTTGCGGATGACCTGGACGGTGACACACTTTATTACTTTGCAGGGAGTGACAACAATAATCTTGCTGTGAGCACCGTTGGCAATAGCCTGACCCTTACCCCCGCTGAAAATTGGGGTTCCAATGTGATCGTTACCGTAACCGTAGCAGACCGCAACATGGAAGATCCTAATTATAATCCGGAAGTTGACGGCGAAGCTCTTTTTGATATACAAAGTTTTATGGTTACTATTAATCTCGTGGGTGATTATGTCTCAATGAGTTTTGGCGCCATAGATTATGCCAACCATACGATCGATATCGTTATGGATAATCAGATGGACATTGCAGGCTTTCAGTTTGAACTCTCCAATATTAATGACCAGTCCAGTGCACTCTTCACAATCGATAATGCTTATGAAGGCCGGGCCGCAGATGCCGGCTTTGTGGTTCAGTTTGAACCGGCGAATCTCGACCACAATGGCATTGTTTTAGGGTATGCTGCACAGTTCATGCCGCCTATCGGACCCGGAAATGGAGTTCTCACACGCGTATCCTATAATAACGCTGGCTGGGTGGGTCCCTACCTGTGTCTCGAGAACATTACCATGACGGTAACCGACGGTAGTGAAGCCAACATCTTTGTGGGAAGCTGCGTCACTTATGAGGTGGGGCAGGGCGATTTACTCCAGGATGGTGCTTGGGATGTGCTGGACATCGTCCAACTTGTGGGGATCATTCTGCAGCAAAATCAGGACCTTACCTCATACCAGGTTTGGGCATCAGATTTGAATATGGATGGAACCGTGAACGTTACCGATGCTGTCTATCTCGTAAACCTCGTTATGGGGACACCGCTTTCCAAAGGATTGCCAATTACTTCATCGGATCTGGCTCTGGCCGACAATCAGCTCAGCCTGATTGCCGATGCCCCAATTGCTGGGATTCAGTTGAAATTTACCGGTGATTTTCAATTTCTGGAAGCCGGTCAGGCAGCTGGGCTTCGTGTGTTTTTATCGGATGATGAGCTAATCGCGCTCAGCCTGGATGGTACAGATTTAAGAGGCCTTCCGTTGATCCGTTTGCTGGGAGAATCCGTTAGGGTTGAAGGCCTGATTGTCGATAATAGCGGTAATAGTTTGAGCTTGAAAGTTGACAACGTCTCATTCCCAATCATCCCTTCGGATTATGTATTGCAGCCGGCTTATCCAAATCCTTTTAATCCGCTAACAATGATCAGTTTTGGCCTTCCAAAGGCAGATGTCGTTGACCTCACAATTTATGATTTGCAAGGGAGACCAGTAGCCAGCCTCCTTCGGCAGAAGATCATGACGCCCGGATATCACAGCATCGAATGGAATGCTGCCGATCAGTCCAGTGGTATTTATTTCGTTCGCTTGAGGAGTGCCTCGTTCCAATCCCTTCAAAAGATAATGCTCGTAAAATAGGCTGATGATCCCTGATCGATTTAAATGGGCAATTATGATTGCCGGGATTTTAAAATTTATTCTCGGTTTGCTCTTCCTTGTTTTCCTTTATAACTGCACGGGAGATTTCAATGAATTCACAGGACCCGCGTACCAGTTTGATACCGCTGTGAACATAACGGAACTGAGTGCGTCGGTAGATCCGCTGGCAATCAATGGTGATACAAGTCTGGTGAGTGCAGTCATTTTGAACTCATCCGATCAGCCCATCACCGGTATATCTGCTACCTTCACGGCCAGTGATGGGACGATCGTGTATGGAGCAGATGCAGTCAACAGCATATCCGACAGCACCGGAACCGTGTCTGCCTGGTATATCTCGGGCTCCGCGATTGGTAATCAACAAGTTTATCTGCAGACCGGAATGGCTCGCGATACCTTAACGATTGAGTTGATTTCAGATGTGTCCGCACTCACCCTGACAGTTACAAATACAGAAGTTTATGCAGATGGCGTATCTTCCGTCCAGATTACTGCAAATGCCCTGAACAATTCGGGTGAGCCTGTTGGCAACACAAATCTGCGTTTCGCTACCGACAGGGGAGTCTTTTCATCTGGGGAGCAGGTTGTAGAGCTCCTTACCGATGACGCCGGCCAGGCAATTACCGAATGGGTGAGTGAAGCCTCTTTTCAGGACGAAATTGCAAATTTGTTTGTGACCGATCTGGATGTCCCTGAACTGGGCGAGTCAGTCACCCTCAATCTCATTGGTATCAGCTTCCAGATTGAAACGCAGGTGGATAGTCTGATCGCCGACGGCATGACCAACACCCAACTCACGGCAAGAGTCAAAGAAACAGCTACCGGCAATCCACTTAGTGGTGTAATTGTAACTTGGAGCACGAACCTTGGAGTTATCACCTCACCCACGGTAACGGATGGACTCGGCGCAGCCCCGACCACACTGGTTAGCCCGGTAGCAGCAGGGACCGCTCTAATTGAGGCTTTTTTCGGGAATACGCTAACGGATCAACTTGAAGTAGAGTTCATAAATGAATAATACCATCAAAATGGAAAGACTATCCTCAAAGAAGTTCAATTATTTCACCCTCAAATTTTGCACTTTTGGGTTGTTGTTATTTGCAGTGGCCTATGGAGGAACCAGCTTCAGCTATACGGGTGTGCAGGCTTTCCGTCAGAATATTCAAATAAACGATTTAAAGTTTGAATCACAAGGCGGCCTCATCAGCTGGTTCTTTACTGATGGGAACTATTATGGTCATTTCGGACTGGGGATGGCAGACCATAAACTGGATTCAGTCGTACCGGGTGTATCACGGCTTGACAGTAAACGAAAATTCATGTGGAATTTCGAGATTACACGGATGCTCAGAATGGTGTATTTTTCCACGGGAGTCAATTACTACAACATCTCCGGCAATGTCGATGTGAGTGACTCGGGAGATGCTTATACCTATAAAAACCACTACCGCCTCTATGAATTTCCGGTGGCTTCAGGTTTGCATTTGAATCTGGGACAAGTATTTGTAAAAATCGGTTATCGCCAGAATTATTACTACGGAAAACGTCATTATAATTTACTTTTGACACAGGGTGACACATCGATAACCCTCAATTCAGAAAAATATAGTTTCGATGATCGAAGTGAAAAATTTTATGAAGGAGCTCTGTCAATAGCGCTGACGAAAAATCTGTACTTTGATGCCCATTATGCTTATAATAAAAACAGCGACGAAAAGTTTATGAGCGTGATTCTGGGCTTCCGTTTGTAGATTTCATCCAGTTGGCAAAGATTTTAAGTGATCATAAATGGGGGTGTAAATAGTTTTGTGTAAATGGTATCTGCGAGGGTTAAACTGGAATCAGCAGGGATCAATATGAGATGGAAAAGAATCAGGGAGTTTT
>CAZIYQ010000116.1:0-8827 GCA_964543505.1 uncultured bacterium
CTTTTCAATTAACAAAACTTTTGTACCAAAATAAAACTAATTATTAGTAGGAGATCAAATGAAAAAGACAGCTCCAATTCTCATTATTTTTACAACAGCCCTCTCACTACTGTTCGCACAAACGGCTACTTTATATCTCGGCACCGTAAATCAACAAAATCAAACCATTGAAGTTAGGCTGAATGCGCCCGGTGAGGTTGCCGGGTTTCAATTTAATGTAAATGGAGTGGAGTTGTGCCAGGAGCCGGAGTGCATTCTCGGCGGCAGCTCCGGGACTTCTTCCTGGATGTTGTCCGTGGGACAAAGTGGTATTGTCCTTGGGTACACCTCTGGAACCGATTATATCCCCCCAGGTGACTCACTTTTGGTGACGCTTACCTACGACTCCGGCACCGAGGCTATGCTGTCTCTTTCAAATGCGATTATTGCCGCCCCTGCGGGACAGAGCAGCTACGAGGTTGAAATCGGGTCACCCTATTGGTTTATTGATAATCCCGTTTATGGTTGCATGAACCCAGCCGCCATGAACTTCGATCCTGAGGCAACCGTTGATGATGACAGCTGCCAATTTGCAGATATTTTTGGCTGCACAGATGCGTCTGCCTGCAATTATAATCCCGCTGCGGGGAGTGATGACGGATCCTGTGAGTTTGAAAGTTGCGTGGATTGTGCCGGTGTATACAATGGGGATGCGTTTATTGACAATTGTGGTATTTGTTCAGGGGGCACATCGGGGCACTGGCCAAATAGTGATATGGACATCTGCGGAGTTTGTTTTGGGGATGGTTCAAACTGCACTTCGGAGCTTACCTTCGGCGAACTCGATCAGAATGCGCACACTCTCGAACTTTGGCTAAATACGAGTACTGAAATTAGTGGCTTTAATATTCGGATAACCGGTGTTAATCTGCAAACTCTCTCGGGAGGTATTGTAGAGGAGTTGTCTGATTGGACCTACGGAGTCAGTATGGAAGAGCCGGACCCTAATGTGTATTTTGATTTTTTTGGGCAGAGCCTCGGTACGGATTACATCCCAACTGGAGAACACCTGCTGACGGTTTTTACTTATGATTATTTGTTAGCTACTTCGATCTGTACAACCACGATCGGGACCCATTTTTATGATGCCGCAGGAATGCCGGTATCGATTACCTTGGGGGATTGCCTGGATTTATCAGACCAGCCGGCGCAGGGCTGTACGGATGCACTGGCCTGTAATTACAACCCCTATGCGATTGAGGACAATGGAGCATGTGAGTATGAGTCCTGTTACGATTGCAGCGGGGAGATGGGTGGCTTCGGGGCCTTTGACGACTGTGGTATCTGTTCGGGAGGAAGCAGCGGCCACGAGGCCAACAGTGATATGGATTGTTCCGGTGACTGTTTCGGTTCGGCCCTGCCCGATGACTGCGGTATCTGTTCCGGTGGGAACAGCGGCCATGAACCGGATAGTGATGAAGATTGTGCCGGTATATGTTTTGGGACGAGCCAATTAGATAGCCTGGGCACTTGCTGTCAGGCTGAAGAACTGGATTGCGCAGGCATCTGCTTTGGTCAAGCGCTCCCCGATGATTGTGATGTGTGTTCAGGCGGCACCTCTGGTCACGAAGCCAATTCAGACATTGATGCCTGTGGCGTCTGTTTCGGCAACGCACTTGAACCTGGTCCCGACTGTAACGGTGACTATTGTGGTGGCGCATATATCAATGAGTGCGGTTACTGTGTATCCGGCAGCACCAGGTTTGACAGAGATTACGGTATGGACTGTGCCGGCGTCTGTGACGGGGAAGCGCTGATCGATGACTGCGGGATCTGCTCTGGTGGAACGACCGACCATGAGGCCAATTCAGACATGGATTGCATGGGTGAATGTTTTGGCTTTGCCTATTTGGATGACGAGGGAAATTGCTGGGATGATTCTGGAGGAGGGAGTAACGATGCCGACATGGATTGTAACGGTGTTTACTTTGGCAACTCGGTTATAGACGAATGCGGGGATTGCGTACTGCCGGAAAATTTTAATGCCGCCATGGATTGTAACGGCGATTGTTATGGGACGGCCTTTGTCAACGAGTGCGGCTGTGTGGGTGGGAATACTGGTTTGCCCGAATTTTGGTGCAACCAGCCGCCTATGGAATTTGTTAGCTTCAACCAATCAACCTTACAGGCCTATTATTTTATAACCAATGCCACGATCGAAGGGGTCGAACTGGTGCAGGGGGAGGATTGGATCCTGGCCATGAAAGGGGACGTCTGTGCCGGGTCAGTCGCCTGGACGGGTGAGTATACGACCCTGCCTGTTATGGGCGACGACGGTGATGAGGCCACAGCCGGATATTTCGAGCCGGGAGACAGCCCGTCTTTCGTCATCTATGACGGATCCGCAGGGATTTACTACGATGCATCAGCCTCAGGTGAGGTGTCTCAACTTGTCTGGGAGAACAATGGACTTGTCGTTATTGACCTGCTGGAAGCTATCCTGCGGGAGACACAGACACGTGTGCTGCATTCGGGATCAAACCTGGTCAGTTTTCAGGTGACCCCGGATGACCCGGCAATCGGTTCTGTGCTGGGTGAGCTTCAGGGTAATTGTTTTGGTGTCATCGGGGAAGGTATGGCATCGCAGCCCAGTCCTATTAATCCTGATGAATGGATAGGCAGTATTATGACTTTTGAGATGCCGCGGGGATACTGGCTTAAACTTTGGGATAGCGACACGCTGGAGATACAGGGTCCGGCCATCGGCCCGGATATAAGCTACGACCTGCATTCGGGTGCCAACCTCATCGGCTATCCGTTTTTCAGCAGTCAGCCCCTGGAGGATGCTCTGCCCCTTGAATTTTGGCCTCATATTCAGGCCATCATCGGTGAGGGCGAGGCCGCCATTCCCAACCCCTTCTCTGGAAATGAGTGGCTGGGGAGTCTCACGAGCTTCAATGGCGGGAACGGCTATTGGATGGTTGTAGATCAAGCTTTTGTGTTTCACTGGAATGCACCCCTTTTGGCACGGGGTGAACAATGGACTGAACCCGCAGCGGACGTAGTACCAACGGACCTGATGTATAGCCAATCCACTCGACAGGCCTTTTATTTTGTGGAGACTATTGTCTTACGCGCTGGGGAACCCTCGCCCGGAGACTGGCTGGTGGCCATGGAGAACGGTCAGGTGGTTGGTGCACGGCGCTGGGGTGACCGCATGACGGATATCCCGGCTATGGGAGCAGATGGTGCACCCGAAACGGCCGGATATTGTGACTCCGGTTCTGCCCCGGACTTTAAGCTGTATCGCCCGGCTGCCGGTGAATGGATTGATCTACACGGGGATATCCCCGTGTGGCAGGAGAATGGCGTTTTCAGAATATCCGAGCTTTCAGAGAGATCCATAATTCCTGTGGAGTTTGGACTCTCCCCGCCCCGGCCGAATCCATTTAATCCGATTACCACTTTCAGCTATACACTGCCGACTGCCGGACCGGTTGACCTTGGCATTTACGATCTGCAGGGTCGCTTAGTGAATACACTCGTTAGCGGCGAACAGCAATCGGGAGAATATGAGCTGAGCTGGGATGGACGGGATGCTTCAAGCGGGGTCTATCTGATCACACTGAGAGCCGGGGATATTCTACTCACACGGAAATTGGTTCTGCTGAAATAGAGCGTCTATTATCAGGACTTTAACTTTAGGAGATTTGATAAAATGATCTGCGGATCAGTAAAAGCAGAATCAAGGTCGAAGCTGAAGATATCAACATTCATTGAAAGGAATACAATGAAATATTTCATCACAATTGCGACTTTCATTATTCTTATGCTGGTTGCCTGTCGGCACCATCCGGGACCCGGGCAGGAGTTCGAGAGCGAGGGTTATATACTCGGTCAGGATATGGGGATGTGCATGCTTTGCGGCGGTTGGTTTATCGAGATCGATGATACGACATACCATTTTGATAATGTACCGGATGAGAGTGGTATCGATCTTGAACATGATACATTCCCGATCCATGTTCGGCTGAACTGGAGTGAAGGCACAATACCATCCTGGATTATTATCGAAGATATCATAAAAATATGAGAGAACCTAAAACCACTGGTGATTGGCAGCAACAGGATAGACAGCGAGGGTCAGCTGAACCCCGGTTTACCATATCCGTGAAATTGCTCCGGAAAGATGATTTCAGTATTGGTGCGATCATATTTTGAAACCATCAAAATAGTTCGATAATTTATAACAGAGCTGTAGCCCATAACTTTAGCCAATGGTATCGAGTGAAAAAAAAGTTTCATTTGACCTTATCAACGGTTTTATAATCAGATTTAAATTTCTCCCGAATAGTATCATCCGATATTTATAAAAATGATTTCGCTAACGTCTTTTCAGACAGGATCGATTTAATTAATCTTTGACGGCACTAATTTTGATTAAAACTTCCTAATAATTAATAAGGACGAATATGAGAAAGTATTTTATGGTTGGGTTAGCCGGGATTGTTGTGCTCTACATGTTGAGCGCAATTTTTTATCCTGCATTACTGTGGACTCTCGTTGTCACAGGTCCGCTGATGCTGCTGGGGATCTATGATTTTAATCAGAAAAAACGGGCCATCATTCGCAATTATCCTATTATCGGTCATATCCGCTATATGTTTGAATCCATTCGGCCGGAGATCGCCCAGTATTTTATTGAGTCGGATACTGAAGGCAGGCCTTTCAACCGAGTGCAGCGTTCGGTGGTCTATCAGCGGGCGAAAGGGGTGAGAGATACGGTACCCTTCGGCACACTAAAGGATGTTTATGAAGTGGGCTATGAATGGGTAAATCACTCCCTGAGTCCGGTAAAGATACACCCAAAAGACTTGCGTGTTACGGTGGGGGGGCCGGATTGTCAACAGCCCTACGCTGCCAGCCGCTTCAATATCTCTGCCATGAGTTTTGGTGCTCTAAGTAAAAATGCCGTCTTGGCTCTGAACTACGGGGCCAAAATGGGACAATTCATGCATAATACGGGCGAAGGCGGAATCAGTCCCTACCATCTCGAAGGTGGAGGAGATCTGGTCTGGCAGATTGGCACCGGATATTTTGGCTGCCGCACAGCAGATGGAAATTTTTGCCGGGAAACTTTTTCCAAAAATGCCAACCTGCCTAATGTGAAAATGATTGAGATTAAACTCTCTCAGGGGGCCAAACCAGGTCACGGTGGGATTTTACCTGCTGCCAAAGTCACCCCTGAAATCGCGGCCATCCGTCATGTTCCCCTGGGGCAGGACGTCATCTCACCCCCGGCACACAGTGCCTTTTCAACACCTTTGGAACTGATGCAGTTTGTCGCTGAATTGAGGAAACTCTCCGGCGGTAAACCGGTGGGTTTTAAACTGTGCGTGGGGAAGCGCCGTGAATTCCTGGCCATCTGTAAAGCCATGGTTGAAAGCGGCATCACACCGGACTTCATCACTGTAGACGGTGGCGAAGGGGGTACCGGCGCTGCGCCACTGGAATTCAGTAATAATATCGGAACCCCCTTGTTTGAAGGCATGATCTTCGTTCAAAATGCTCTGAAAGGTTTTGGCCTGCGGGATAAAATCCGTCTCATCGTCAGTGGTAAAGTCATTTCCGGTTTTGATATGGTGAAGCGGTTGGCACTCGGTGCTGATATTTGTTATTCGGCCAGGGGAATGTTGTTAGCCCTGGGATGTATTCAGTCCCTTAAGTGCAATACGAACCATTGCCCTGTGGGTGTAACCACTCAGAACCCGGAATTGATCGCAGGTCTTGTGGTAGAAAACAAAAGCAAAAGAGTAGCCCGATTTCATGAAGGACTGTTGGAAAGTACCTGTGAGATCATGGGAGCCATGGGCACAGCTGACCCGGATGACCTGCATCCCTGGCACATCCTGCGTCGTGTCAGTCCAAAAGAAATTAAACATTATGGCGAGATCTATGATTTCATCAAACCGGGTGCCCTATTGAAAGAGAAGCTGCCCAAAAAATATAAAAGAGCCTTTCAGACTGCTACAGCATCCAGTTTTGGGCATGCCGAAGTGCCAATTTAAGTGGCAGAATTTATGCAATAACCGTCGCAGAAAGGATTGAACCAAGCCCTGTTCTTTACCCATGCGATGAACTTGTCAGCAGTGCAAGGCCTGGGTTAGCAGTGAACCTGTCCTCCGCTGGCGGAGGTTTCCTCGCGGCTGGTCCTGCGGACAGGTCTGAAGGACGGAGGTGGAAGAAACCGGAAGTAACTGAAACATCTCTGCGTTTAGAAAAAAAGTTATAGCATGTTATTGAACCGCATAGGGCGCAGAGAGGATTTGAACGCGGAGGGTGTAGACCCTGTGGGGAATTAGCCACAAGCTTCAGGCTGCAAGATCCCCTTTTTTATCCGTGAACAATACAGGGATCCCTTAAGCAATGATACCTTTTCAGAATCTTCGACTAATACAAATCTAACCCAAAATACCGGACATTTGAAATTTTTATTGCCTCTCAATCAAATATAGCGTTATACTACACCATAACACCAACAGGGTAATTTATGGAATTAAGCTTAAACAACGAAACACCGATCTACCTGCAGATCGCCCGTATGATCCGCAAGGCTATCATCGCCGGGGATTTGAAAGAGGGGGATGCCATACCATCCGTGAGGCAGATCTCTGTGCAGCACAGCCTGAACCCTCAGACCATTCTGAATGCCACACAAATATTGCTTCAAGAGGGAACAGTCGAAAAAAAAAGAGGTCTGGGAATGTTCGTCTGCACAGGTGCGAGGGGAAAATTGATCACCCGTGAATCGGCTGTCTTCCGGACGGAAAAAACAAAAGACTATATTGCCAGAGGTAAAATATTGGGCTATACGGAAAAACAGCTTTGTGGACTGATCAGAGAAAAATATAAGGAGGTTTGAATTTGGAATCCTTAATAACAATACGAAATCTCAACAAGAACTACGGTAAAACCAAAGCACTTACGGATGTGAATCTTGAAATACCTGCCGGCAGGATCGTCGGTCTGGTTGGTCCCAATGGATCGGGCAAGACAACCTTGCTGCGCTCGATGACGGGGTTAATCAGCTATGAGGGTCAGATCTCGATACTGGGAGTCGAGCCCAAAGAGAGCCGGGCAGAACTCATGCGCAACACCGGCGTGATCCACGATATTTCGGTACTCCCTCCCTGGATGACCATCCGGCAGGTGATCGAGTTTCAAAGCGGCATTCATGCGGGTTTCGACAGGGAGCGCTGTATGGCCCTGCTACAGAAAACCAGCATCAAAATTGAGTCAAAAGTAAAGCAGCTCTCTAAAGGAATGAAAACCCAACTCCACATTGCCCTGGTTCTCGCCACGGACACGCGGCTGCTGATCATGGACGAACCCACTCACGGCTTGGATATTCTGTTCAGAAAAGAGCTCTACTCGAATGTGCTGGAGGATTATTTTGACAGTGAAAAATCCATCCTGATCTCCACGCATCAGGTAGAAGAGGTTGAGCACATTTTGAGCGATGTCATTTTCATTAAAGCAGGACGCATTTTCATGTTTGAATCGATGGAGAATCTGCAGAATAAGTACTGTCAGGTGAGTGTTCCGGTAGACAAAACTGAAAAGGTCCGCACATTAAAACCGCTGCTCGAAACGAGTTTTTTTGGCAAGACGGTTTTTTTGCTGGAAAATGCAGACCGAGCAGAACTCGAGAAAATAGGTGATGTTAAAACACCGTCAGTCGTGGATATCTTTGTGGCAGTGATGGGAGCGACGGCATGAAACAATTTATCGTACTTTTAAAGAGAGAATGGTGGGAATGGAATAAAACCATCTATTGGACCATCGGTATTTTTAGCTTTCTGCTGTTGTTAGGCCTCTTTCCCATCAATCGTCTTTCCAATAAAATTAATCATAAACTCGGCACTGAGCAGGTTGGGGACGAGGGCGAAATCATCATAAATGGACGAGACATCTTCCCCGAGATTCAGAAAAGTGGAGGCATTGACGGACTTAAGACAACTCTGGAGGAAAAACCGCAAAAAGTACTGGTGCCCTACGGTTATACTCTGGTGACCGGTTTTCACATTCTGCAGATCATTGCGCTGTTCATTGCCATTTTTTATTTTTCTGATTCACTGTTTAAAGAGCGATCTGACGGGAGTACCCTATACTTCCGCAGTCAACCCGTCGGTGACCATCGCCTCATTCTCTCAAAAATTGCGGCAGGTGTATTGGGTCTCGTCGGAGTCACGATCGTGATGTCCTTCATCCTGCTCATTTTTACGAAACTCGATATAATGGTGATGTCAGGGACAATTTCTGATTTGCTACAGCCCGTATTAGGCAGATTGAAAGTGCTGGACTTGTTCAAGGACATGCTCGTTTTTCAGTTTGTGGCAATCTTGTGGCTTAGCCCGCTGATCCTGTTTTTAATTTTTATCTCAAGTACGGTTAAAAACAGACCCCTGATCATTGGCATCGGAGGGCCCATCCTTTTAGCTGTCGTGATCCAACTGGTTTTTGGAAATCACGAGTTCTTCAATATTGTGGTCACCACTTTGCGGCGCATTGGTGAGATCCAGAGTGAACAGATGCTGCTGGATTGGGATATGCCACTGTCAGATGGGCAGCTCAATGTCTTCGGATCTTTTTCGCAATATATTTTCACCGTAAGAACCTTAATCTCGCTGGGTATCTCTGCTGTGCTCTATGGACTGACCTGGATCATGTATCACAGGAATATCACTACTGCCTAAAGAGCTTAAAATCAAATGCTCATGAGGTTAAGCAAATAAAGGAGTCAACTATAAATAATTAGCCATGGGAAGAATCGAATTCAACATTATTG
>CAZIYQ010000117.1:0-8776 GCA_964543505.1 uncultured bacterium
CGTACTCACCCTTGGCGACACCCGCTTTTCGGCCCGTGATATTATTGACAATACTCACAATCCGGGGAAAAGCCAGGGCAATTTCATCAGAGAGTCGTTTCAGGAGGGTTTCTTCTCTGTAAGCTGTGACGAAATTAAGCATGATCTCTCCAGTACCGGACGCTGATTTGATCACCAGATTGCGCAAAAAGCCACTGTGTGTTTTAATATCATAGGGAACTATGCCCAATTCCTGAACTCTTCTTTTTACCCTATTTAGGATGTCATCGGCAATGGGATCCTGCAGAACACAGGCATCAATATTTAAAATTTTATCGTAGCGGCCGGAGACATGCAATCCCAAGGCAAATCCGTTGGGGGCATCTTCAGGCTCATCGTTCAGGGTCCAGCGGCGGTTGGAAAGTGTGAACTCCATTTTATTGCGGTAATGGAAGATCGCATCACAGGGGGAAATTGGCTCAATGGATAAATCTCTGAATCCTCCGATGCGCTGGAAAACATCCCTGACTTGAGTTTCCTTGGCCAGCAATTGCTGTTGGTATTCAAGATTCTGGAAAGTACAGCCGCCGCAATAATCAAAATGGCCGCATTGGACTGCCACTGCAAATGGCGATTCTGTTAGAACTTCAAGTCGAAGTGTTTCGAGAAATGAGCGTCTTTTTTTAAGCACCCTGGCCGTCACCCTTTGCCCCGGAATGGCATGTTTGACGAATACAACCATTTCGCCGATATGGGCTATTCCCATTCCGCCAAATGCGAGAGATTCAATGGTAAGTTCGATGATGGTCCCCTTTGCGGGTAAATTGCCTGTATTCATGGGCGGCAAAATTACGGCTGGAATCGGAACAGATTAAAGAAGTAACAACGGACCCCGGCAGATCATATTTTTGAGCTTGAAATCGCCGAGATTATTCCCTCCTGATCCGCTGGACCCTGCTTTTATGTTCGCAATCAGAATTATTATTCTCATAGGCATTTTAGAAGACCTTTCTGCGATCTAAAGAAAAATTCAACAACACCAAGAAAAAACAATTTCCTGATTTGTGACCATCACAGAATCACGGTAATTTTGAACATGAAATTAATCAGAGGAATATCAGGAATACGAGGAATTGTCGGACAGACACTCGACGGAAAACTCGCCAGTGACTATGCCAGAGCATTTGATGCGCTACAGCCAAAGGGCGTTATTGTGGTTGCCAGAGACAACCGCTATCACGGGCCGGATCTACTGCAGAATGTATTGCAGGCCTTGGCCAAATCCGGCCGGAAAGTCATCGACTGCGGGATGGTCCCTACTCCCACGGCCCAGTTTATGGTAGAAAAAAATGGCTTTGCCGGTGGAATCGTCATAACGGCCAGCCATAATCCCATCGACTATAATGGAATGAAATTTATCGATGGAGATGGTTGTTTTTTAGATGCGGATAAGAACCAGAAACTATTCGAGCAAGTTGATGCCAATCCCCTTTATGAGGATACTGACAATGGGTTGATTGAAATAGACAACGGCTGCCTGCACCAGCATATTGAACACACCCTCGGACTTTCAGTCATCGATGCAGACCGTATCAAATCCCGAAAATTTCGCGTGGCGGTCGATGCTGTTAACGGAGCCGGATCTGTAGCAATTCCCGGTCTTTTGAAAGCATTCGATTGTGAGGTCATTCCTGTCCATTGTGCCCCGGATGGATATTTCCCCCGGGAACCCGAGCCGCTGCCGGAGAATCTTTCCATTTTATCTGCCGTCATCAGGGAATATAAAGCGGATATTGGTTTGGCGCTGGACCCTGATGGTGACCGGCTGGCCTTGCTCGATGAAGAAGGCAAACCCCTTGGTGAAGAGTTTACCATCACTTTTGCGGCGGATGGTTATTTGCAGAATGCCCAACCATCATCCCCTATCGTTACCAATCTTTCAACGACCCAGGCACTTGATATTATCGCTGCAAAGCACAATGTACGCGTGGCACGTTCGGCAATCGGGGAGATCAATGTTGTCAACCTGATGAAATCAAGCGGAAGCACGTTTGGAGGTGAGGGCAACGGCGGCATCATTCTGCCTGAATCCCATTATGGGCGGGATGCTCTGGTGGGGACCGCCCTGGTATTGCATCGTCTGGCCCTTTCGAGCAAACCTCTCACACAGATCGTTGCGGATTTTCCCCACTTCTACATGAAAAAAGAAAAAGTACAATTGGGCAAACTAAACCCTGATCAAACCCTTTTGAAACTTAGTGAGAGTTTTCCTGAAGTTGAGCAAGATCATGTGGACGGCCTTAAACTGATCTGGAAAGACCGCTGGGCGCATATCCGGAAATCCAATACCGAGCCCATCATGCGCATTTATGTTGAAGCACCTACAGAAAATGATGCCCTCGAAATTCTGAAGCTGGTGAGGCAATATATTTGATGTTTTCAAAGGCCCCTTATCGCTGATATACTTTTTCAAATAGTGCTTTCGAAATCCTGACAAGCAGGAGTAATCTGCCCGAAAAACTGAGCCTTATTAATTTTTCTACATCTCCATTTGGAGAAAATCCTATATTTCAGCTTTATTTATAGGATGTTATATGACTGAAACTTCAAATATTCTTCAACTTTTCGAATCCTGGTCGGCAAGTTTTGCAGATTTCATGTGGGGCACACCGCTGCTGATCCTCCTCATTGGGGGTGGACTCTTTTTTACAATTTACTCGCGATTTATTCCCTTTCGATACCTTGGGCATGCCTTGCAAATTGTTCGTGGGAAATATGATAACCCGGATGAGCCTGGACAGATCAATCATTTTCAGGCTTTGTCAAGTGCCTTGGCCAGTACGGTTGGAATGGGAAATATCAGCGGGGTAGCCGTTGCCATTCACACGGGCGGACCCGGGGCTTTATTCTGGATGTGGGTCAGCGCTGTGGTAGGGATGGCTACTAAATTCTTTACCTGTACCCTCGCAATCATGTATCGTGGAAAAGATGACCGGGGCGAAATTCAGGGTGGCCCAATGTATGTTGTGATGGAGGGATTGGGGGAGCGTTTTAAATTTCTCGCTATCCTGTTCAGCGTAGCAGGATTATTCGGATGTTTGACTTTATTCCAATCCAATCAATTGACTCAAATCATCGTGGATGAGATTTTCGTACCTGGGAACATCTCGATGGGCAGCTTACTGATGGATAAACTCATTATTGGGCTGGTCACCTCCATTTTGGTTGGGTCTGTCATATTCGGCGGCATACGACGCATCGGTTATGTTGCTGCCCGGTTGGTGCCCATGATGGTGACGGTTTACATCCTTGCGGGCGTAGTCGTGCTATTTAGGAATTTTTCTGATTTGCCAGGATATTTCAGTCTCATCGTCAGGGATGCTTTTACAGGGGAAGCCGTTTTAGGTGGTGCGCTGGGTACAATCATCATTACCGGAGTTCGCAGGGCCGCCTTTTCAAATGAAGCTGGAATCGGCACCGAAGCGATGGCCCATGGTGCAGCAAAAACCAGCGAACCTGTCCGGGAAGGTATGGTCGCCATGATGGGTCCCCTCATCGATACCATCTTTGTTTGCAGTATAACCGCTCTCGTAATCCTAACGACGGGTGTCTGGCAAGGCTCGGAGGCCAATGGGGTAACGCTTACGACTCAGGCTTTTTCGATGGGATTGCCGGTGGTGGGACGATATATCCTGATCTTTTGTGTTTTCGTTTTCAGTCTGTCAACGATGATAGGGTATTCCTATTACGGAGCAAAATGTACCAGTTTTCTTTTCGGCACACGCTACAAAATCACCTATCGGCAAGTCTATATTCTATCCATCATCATTGGGGCTCTCGTCTCGTTGGATGCTGTTATTAATTTTCTCGATGGAATGTTTGCCGTCATGGCAATTCCCACTATGGTTTCAGCACTCATCCTATCCCCGAAAGTTATGCAGGAGACGAAAAAGTATTTTCAGCGTTTGAAAGAAACGACCTAAACGCAGCTCCCGTATTATATTGGTCTGTTAGCTGTGTGAATTCGTTTGACTGGGATGTGGGAAGAGGTGGATTAGTGGATTCGATCAGTTCTTTGCGATATATGAAATCCTGTCGCGTATTTTTGCTGCGACTTCATAGTTTTCTTCTTCGATTGCCTTCTGCAAAATACTTTGAAGGTTATTAATTGTTTCCTCCTGGGAGAACTTCACCGGCGGCTCAACCTGCTCTGTTGTATTTTGTTCGTCCGGGACCTGTTTGATTTCTTCAATACTGATCAGTAGATCTTCGCTGGCAAAGATCGGTGCGTTCATCCGTAATCCAACCGCGATGGCATCACTTGGCCGGGAATCAATAGTGACCTCACCAAATTGTTCGTTTTGAAGCATAATTTTTGCGAAATAGGTTCCCTTGGTGAGGTGGGTGATCAGGACTTTTGTGACATCTGAATCCAGAGTATTGATCACATCGACGAGAAGATCGTGAGTGAGAGGCCTGGGCATCTCGACACCTTCAAAAGCCAGGGCAATCGCTTGAGCTTCGGTACTGCCCACAATGATCGGTAAAACAAGCTCACTGCTGATGTCTTTAAGCGTAATCGCATAACCACGATCAGGGCTGTTGTAGGATATTCTAATGACTTCGACTTCTCTCATAGCGATAAGGGAAATTTATTTTAAAAATTGCATAGAAACAAAGACCTCAATTTGACATTTTCCCCTTGAGGAGCATGATCCGATTCACGGGTGTAGGGTCAATCTCATTCAACAGGGCAGTATAATAACTGATCCAATCCAGAAGGTGGATCAATTTCAGTAATCTTTCGATCGGGCTATCTCCCGTTGCATGAAGGGTGATCTGAAAAGCGGACTTTTCATTCAGTAATCCACTTGTGATCTCTCTGCGTTTTGCCACACGCGGGTGGTCTGCTTCATCAGCAAGCCAGACGATCGCGAGTTTTTTCATCAGATCAGGATTGCAGGTCCAGCCTTCTATCTCATTGTGATTTTGCTCGGGAAGGGCGAAATGCCAGGCAAGCATTTTGGCATTCTCGGCAAGTTGGCCCCGAAATCTCAGGGCAGCTACTTCAGAAAAGCCTTCCACGCCATAGATCACAGGCAGGGTATTGTGAATTTTACGAGCAATCTGAAGTGCTTCATTTTCTGGATTTTCAATTTGTAACTCGCTTGACAGCTGTCGAATGCTCCTGGCAGCTTTTCCCAGCTCATTTGTGAGGTCTGCCGTAATAAAGCCTGCTCGCAGAAGTATCCCTACCAGGGCTGTGAATGAATAACCCAGAGCTGCCCGGGGCTGCAATCCACCGGGTACTTTAATTAAATCGTAGCCCTTTTTTATAGCCAGATCGGTGAGTGTTCCGCCAGTTGACAACACCGTTATATGAGCGCTTTGTTTTTCTGCAGCGGCAAAAGCAGAGAGTGTCTCCTCGGTATTCCCAGAGTAAGAGGAAGCAACCACAAAACAATGCTCGTTAACCCAAGCGGGAATGGTGTATGACCGGTTCACCATTATTGGAATTTTACATTGCGATCCCACAGCCGTTTTCAGTAGGTCTCCGCCAATGGCTGAGCCACCCATCCCAAGAATTAATATGGAGGAATATCGATCTGGTGCATTCTCGACTTTCCACGATTTAATGGCATCGAGGATATGAAGGATCTGGCCGGGGAATCCTGCAATTGCAGCGTGCATTTCTGCTTGATCGTATTTCGTTTTAAGTTGATTTATTGGTTTCAAAATTCATTTCTTTCTATTAGTGATGATGTCGCTGAAACATTTCAGCTCTGTCGTATCAATTGGTATTTTAAGGAGCAGCTTGTTAGCTTCTTCGATTGTGGAGGCAATAAAATCATTTGTTTTTCTGCTGATGCCGGTCTCATCCAAAAGATTCCGTAACCGTTGTAACCCGGCGATGTAATCGGATTTGGCCAGATCGAGGGCAAGCTGCGTTTCCTCGGGGATTTGCTGCACCGCCTGGACCAGTAGGTAAGTTTTCTTTTCCAGGATGAGATCACTTTTGAGTGACTTTCCCATATTGGATGATTCTGAGTAAATTTCCAGCAAATCATCCTGAACCTGAAATGCCCTACCGATCAACCTCGCATAATCCCTGAGTGCAATCTGGATATCTCGGTCGGCACCGGCTGATATGGCACCCAGTTCTGCTGCCAGGCCTACCAGATGGCCAGTTTTCAAGTCTATCATTTCAATATAGTCTGCAAGGGTAACAGCGCTTTGGGTTTCAAATTCCTTATCCAATGCTTGACCTTCACAGACCCTGAGCAATCCTTCCGTAAAGCTGTCCAGCAGATGTTGCGTGCGATTGTCATATTTCAAAATTAGTTTTAAGGCCAGTGAAACCATGGCATCACCGGTGAGGATCGCACCGCCCAAATCCCATTTCTCGTGAACCGTTTCCTGACCATGGCGCAGGGCATCATCGTCCATAATATCGTCGTGTACTAAAGTGAAATTATGCAGTACCTCTACGGCAATGGCCGCAGGTACGCCAGGTTGATAATCCCCACAGCAAGCCTCAGTACAGACGAGGGTGAGAATGGGCCGAAGGCGTTTCCCACTCCCTGTCAGCACATAATGGATGGGCTTGGTTAAAGAGACCGGGCCAGATGGATAAATCTCCCCAATCTTGCTGTTGATCAATTGCCGAAAGAAATCCTGCCGGTTATTTTTCATCAATTGTGATCTCACCAAAATCATTCAATTTTGTGAGTACCAGATCCTTTATCTCTTGCATACGTTCCGGGGTTTTGGCTTCAAATCTGCAGACGATTACAGCCTGAGTATTGGATGCCCTTACCAGGCCCCAGCCATCCCCAAATTTTATGCGGACACCATCGACGGTGATGCAATCATAATTTTCCTGAAAATACTCTTCAGCCTGTTGTGATATTTTGAATTTTTCCTCATCGTCTTTGCAATCCATTCGCAGCTCGGGAGTGGAATAATAAATTGGGATTTCTTTGACCAACTCTGACAGGGGCGTGTCGATAAGTGATAGTTTTTGCGCCATCCGTAACGATACATACACAGCGTCGTCAAATCCGTAAAAATCATCCGCAAAAAATAGATGGCCACTCATCTCGCCGGCGAATTTAACATTCTCTTCTTTCATTTTATCTTTGATGAGTGAATGTCCGGTTTTCCACATGATAGGTCTGCCGCCATATTTGAGAATCATATCCTCGAGTGCCTGACTGCATTTCACGTCGAAAACAACGGCATCATCTTTTTCAATGATTTCAGGCAGAAACAAAGCCATCATATTATCGGCCCGGATGATCCCTCCCTTATCATCTACCAAAACGACCCTGTCAGCGTCTCCATCATAGGCAGCCCCAAAATCATATTTCCCGGTTTTCATGAGTTTTACGATGTCTTGAAGATTTGCATCTACGGTGGGGTCCGGGTGATGATTCGGGAAGGTCGCATCCACTTCACAGAAGAGCTCAGTCACATTCATACCCAAGTCCCTGAATACTTGCGGCGCCGTTAGGCAGCCCGTGGCATTCCCACAATCAATAACGACGTTTAAGGGCCGCTTGATCTTGATTTTATGATTCAGCATGCTAATATAATCATCCAGTATTGGAAGTTCGGCAATCGTCCCTTCTCCCGTTTCAAAATCTCTTTTTTCGATGAGCTCACGCAAGGCCTGTATCTGATCGCCGTAAAAAGCCCGGGTTTTATATGACAACTTGAAACCGTTGAACTCCGGTGGATTATGACTTCCCGTGATTTGAACCGCGCCATCAATCTCGAGGTGATACATGCTGAAATAATTTGCAGGCGTGGGGATGATACCCATGTCGAATACGTGAACACCTGTTTCAATCAATCCCTGAGCAAACAATTTTTTCAATCCCGGTGAAGTGCTGCGGATGTCACCGCTCAAGGCGACCGTTGATCCTCCATCTCGTACGATAAAGGTCCCAAAAGCGCGGCCCAGGTCAATTACCACATCATCGGTAAAGTCCGTTTCAACAATACCTCGTATATCATATTTTCTGAAAATAAATGTATTCATGTTGAACACTCATCCTTTATTGATCATTAATTTAATTATCTCTTGCCCCAACTACTGATTCTACCAACGAAATTAATTAACCGGGGAATACTCTACCCAAGACGGTTTCTTTGGCAGCACCCGTAACTCCGATCATATTTGCAGGGAGATTTTTTATCCGTGCAACCGCTAACACTGCGATGAGCAAGGCCTCCTTCCAATCGGGATCAGGGCCAGCTTCCCCGGAAAGAATGATTTCCTTAATGGCAACATACTTTCTCAAATCCTGCAACAAGAGGGGGTGGTGCGCACCACCACCGGCTAATACCAATCTGGAATTTTCAGGGGGAAATTTAAGGTGCTTTGTGATGTTCACTGAAACGCTTTTCGCAGTGAAAGCGACAAGAGTGCGCAAGAAATTTTCGGGTGGTATGTCAGGATAATTTTTCAATAATTGAGTCAAATATTCCCTGCCAAACTCATGGCGGCCACTCGATTTTGGAGGGGGCTTATGAATGAACGGGTGGTTCATCAACTGCTTGAATAGCTTTTCCTCAATTTTGCCTTTTGATGAAAAGACCCCATTATCATCCCTGTCGGCACCGAAAAGCAGCTCGGCTCCTTCGTCGATCAGTGCCATACCGGGTCCTGTGTCAAACCCGATAACCGAAATGCGCTCAGATTGTGGTTGGATATGCGTTAGATTGGCAATACCGCCAATATTCAGAGTGATTGTGTGACGCGCTGACTTGCGATAAAGTAACCAATCCATAA
>CAZIYQ010000118.1:0-8749 GCA_964543505.1 uncultured bacterium
CGGGTGAAGCGGCAGCATCTGCCAATACGATCAGCATCAGCGCAGATGGGGACATCATCAATGGTTCTCTGATCACTCTCAATGCGGCTCTCGAAAGTGCCGAAGGCTATAACCGTACCGAATATCCCCAGATCCAGGTAGGCGAGACCTCAGTCACAGATCCCCTTGGACCGGATGACTACGGCTATTACATTTATGATTCCGGAGACAGCGCCTACAATTTGAGCCATCCCTATCAATGGCAGGAGATTGACCCGGATTTGGGAGGTTACGGCAGCAGTCTCAATATTAACGATAACGGAAACGGTCACCCCAGCAGTCAGCACTGTGTTCAGGTTTTATTGCCCTTTACCTTTACTTTTTATGGAGTTGACTATAGCTCTGTCGCTGTCAATTCCAACGGTTGGATTTCTTTCGGTGGCTCAGATTTGGAATCATTTCGGAACTATCCCATCCCCGGTGCCGGAGGCCCCTCCCCCATGATCGCTGCCTTCTGGGATGATCTGACAACCGACAATGGCGGGCAAGTTTATAAACTCGTGGATGCAGAGGCGGGTACGGTGACCATCGAGTGGTCCGGAATGCGAACTTATGATCAAAACAGCGTTGAGACTTTCGAGATCATCCTAAGTGATGCCCTTACTCCCACTGGAGATGACGAAATCCTGATCCAGTACAAAGATTTTAACAATACTTCTGTCGGTGACATTCAAAACGGGGGCATTACCCACGGAGCTCATTGTACCATCGGCATTGAAAACCATTTGGGCAATGACGGTCTACAGTTCTCTTATGACAATCATTACCCGGGTGCTGCCATGGAACTTCAGGATCAGTCAACGCTGTTTATCACCACACAATTGCCTGAAATTTTGCCTGTGCCCGTACTGGAATACTCCTCCGACAACCTCTCATTCGAGCTCGAACAGGAAATGAATACAAGTGCGTCAATTGAACTTTCGAATGTCGGTGAAGAGGGATCCATTCTTTATTTTGATGTTTCGAAATCGGCGTTTCCCGTACCCTCGGGAATGACGGACTCGTTCGGTCATGCGGTATCAGACACTGATCTCGACGCAGACATGCCGGTTGAATGGGTCGACATTGAAGGAGCAGGAACGCCACTCTCTTTTGATCATAACGATCATGCAGCAGATCCCATTGACATAGGTTTTGCTTTTCCATTCTACGGTATTGAGTACACGCAGTGCATCGTCAGTGCAAATGGGTGGATTGGTTTTGGACAAGACAATACGGACTGGCACAACTACGGGCTGCCTTCAGCAGATTCTCCCCACCCGGCAATCTGCCCGTTTTACGATGATTTAAATCCCATCAATGATGGTGACTCTCACGACATGGCGGGGAATGTTTATTATCAAACGGATGCTGAACGCTTGGTGGTCTGGTTTGATCATGTAGCCCATTGGAACGGGGAAATCTCCGGCAATTACAACTTCCAGGCGGTACTGTATGCTTCGGGCGAGATCCATTTTAATTATGAAGAACTGACCGGCACCATTAATCGCTGCACTGTGGGCATTCAAAATGGGACTGCAGACGATGGAATACAGTTAGCCTTCGACAGTGAATATCTACATTCAAATCTTTCGGTCAAATTCAGGGAAACGCCAGGATGGCTTAACCTTACAACATCCACTGGAGATCTAAACGGTGAAATTGGACAGGGCAGTTCCGAGTTCGTGACCACAGATGTCTCATCAATTGAATTGCCACTGGGGAATTATAATGCCTATGTGGTCCTGAATACGAATGCGCAGCCTCGTATCACATTTCCTGTGACCCTCGCGGTGGTGGAGATTATTCCCAATATGCCGGGTGATATAAATGATGATCAGATTCTGAATATTCTGGATGTTGTTTCTGTAGTGAGTTTTATCGTTGGAGAAGTAGAACCAACAGACGATCAATTCTGGGCTGCGGACTTGAATCAGGACAGTGAAATCAATGTTGTTGATATCGTTCTACTCGTCAACATGATCCTCGATGCTTCCTGATCCTCATCGAATCACAAACATGAAAAAGGACAAACATCCAAAGGGACGGCTTTCACCAAGTGAAGTCACAGAAACCCGGACAATCCACAGCATGCTGATGATTTTCTGCAATGCCCATCATCATCGCGAAGGAAAACTGTGTGACACTTGCCAGGATATCTTCGATTATGCCACTGTAAGAGTATCGAAATGTCCCATTAGGGAAGCAAAACCACCTTGCGAGAACTGCCATATCCATTGTTATAAAAATGATTACCGGGAATCGGTAAAAACTGTGATGCGTTATGCGGGACCGCACATGATCTATCGGCATCCACTTCTTGCCCTCAATCACCTATTTAAGAAAATTCTCTTTCGTATAAGGCAAAAAAAGGCTGTTAGCTGACCTTGGATGGCTCTGCGCAAAGGGGGATCGTTTAACGCAGATTGGACTTTCGACACACTAATATACGCTCTGATTTATATTGCTGAAACTTAATCGGATTTTCATCATCACTATCGGGGAAATCCCTACTAGCAATCGCCTTCCCCACAGCATCAAAACCGATAACTGACGCATTAACCCGGGGAAATGATCAAATCCGAATCTCTTTTTCCTAATAACAGGTTCCTGGTAAATTTGTTCGTGATAAATTAACAACTATTAGCGGAATATGGAATGAAAATAATATCTCTCTTATTACTATTAGGAGTGCTGGGAGCGGCGGATTTCCTCAGTTGTGATGCTGCCATGCAGTATGCTCTTGAGCATAATCCCTCCGTACTTCAAAGTGAGGCCGCCAGGCAGGCATCTGCCTATTCGTTATGGTCTGCAGCTTCGAACCACCTGCCATCAGCTTCTTTCGGATTCACCAATATCTGGAATGATCGTGAAATTGTTTTTCCTGTTGATTCCAATATTGTTGCCGTCATCCAGCCAAAATCACAATGGCAAAAAAGTGTTGACGTGACACTGCCTCTATTTACCGGTGGTGCAATGACCAGTAACACTGCGATCACTTATTACAGCAATCTGGTTTCCCGATTAACTTATGAGGGGACACGTCAGTCCGTCCGCTATAAAACTCTCGAGACCTATTACAATCTCTTGCGGATGCAAAAAATTCTGGAAGTTACCCTTTCGGCCAAAGAATTGGTGGATGAGAACATCAAGATGGTTGAGAAAATGTACGAACTGGGCATGGTACCGAAAAAAGACCTCCTGCGGGCTCGTGTGAGTTCAACGGAGATCCAACAGCAGATTCAGCAGGCCCGGCAGGGTGAGCGCCTGAGCCGCATCAGCTTGAATATGGTCATCGGCAAATCTCTTGACGAAATTTACGAGCTTGATGATTCTGTGGCAGAAACCAAACTGGATATCCCTCTGGAGAACCTAATCTCACATGCACTGGAAAGTCGGACTGAATACCAATCCGCTAAACTCGGAGAAAAAATTGCTCTGTGGGGAATTCGCGCCAACCGGGGATCTTTGCTGCCGGGAGTTGCCGGCATCTTTCATTGGCAGCAGGATTCGGAAGCGTCTCTGCTTTCCGGGAATGAATCCTGGCGGGCTATGCTGAATATTTCTTTTGACCTGCCCCTTGGACTTTCTAATGTGTCAAATCTGGGGATGGCAAAAGCCCAATACCGCCAGACTCGATATGCCATCAAACAGGCTGAAGACGGCATTAAAATGGAAGTAGAAGCCAATTATTTGCAATACCAACTTTTGCAGGAATCCCTCGCTCTTGCAGAGGAACAACTCGCCGCCTCTGATGAAAATTATAATGCGGTGCAGGCCAGCTATGAAAATGGGGAAAGCTCACAGCTCGAATTGATCGATGCCCGCAATTCCCTCATGAGTGCGAGGACAAATTTGATTACTACGAAAATTGATCATTTTATTAGCTACAATAAATTGTTGTACAGCTGCGGACACCCGTTTGGAAGCTGATAAAATAACAAATCAGGAATGAGGTGAAAGTGAATAGAAAATTATTTTGGGCTGCTGTGATTGCCGCCATGCTCCTGCCGGGCTGTAAGAAACCCGTCGCCGAAAGTGATGACAAAGCTGCACCGGTGGTGGAAGTTTTCACGGTTCAGACAGAAGATACCAATCGATTTCAGGAATATTCAGGTGTGCTGCAACCGCTGTTATCCATACAGGTATTTCCTGAAGTTGCAGGTAAAGTTACTGCTATCTATCGTAAAGAAGGGGAAACCGTAAAAACGGGTATTCCCCTCGCCAGAATTGATCAGACAGATTATTTGCTGGCATTAGATCAGGCTAAAGCAGCTCTTGATCTGGCAACTGCAAATCTGAAAAATGCTCATTCGAATCTGGAGCGGCAAAAAAAACTCCAGAAGGAGGGCTTTAGCAGTGATGCAACCCTCGAGGGCATTCAGACAGCCTACGATATAGCAAATGCTCAATACGCCCAGGCACAATCCGGCTTTCGCATGGCACAGCGCCAGATGGATAGGACAACAATAACAGCTCCGATTGACGGTTATATCAGTACACGCTTTATCGAAAAAGGACAGTTTGCAACTTCTTCAGCACCTGCTTACCTGATTCAAAATATTGACAGATTAAAGTTGATGTTGTCCTTGAGCAAAGCACAAATTGCCAGAGTGTCAAAAGCCGATCGTGTAGAAATTTTCCAATCAGAAGATGCGGACTCTGCACAACCCGGTGAGCTTGTATTTATCGGAAAGGCAACAGACTCATCCGGTGCTTTTCCCATAAAAATAGAAGTAGATAATACTCATCATTTACTCGCTGCCGGTGAATCCGTAACTATTAGAATTTATGCCAAAAATGCTTCCCCTGCAGTGGTTGTTCCCGGAAGTTCCCTGATAAGAAAAGGAGGCAGGTGGTATGTCGTAGTCGTCGAGGACAGCCTTGCCGTTGAGAAAACCATCACGCCTGCAAATAAAATTCATGATAAAATGATAATTGACGAAGGCCTAAAAGCCGGTGAATTATTGGTCATCACAGGACAGGAATATTGTAAATCCGGACAGCCTGTGAAAATTGTCAAGACCTGGTCGACACTGGACGAAATTTTACGGGCAAATTGATCTACGACCGGAGCATCTCATTTTTTCTGCTAAAATAATTTAGGTTTTACTGTATGAATTTAATACAATTTTTTCTGAGAAATTGGAGGGTGGTCATCCTGATCCTTGTCGTTCTGCCCATCCTTACCGGAATCCAGGCTCTTAGGACGATGCCCAAGGAACTGAATCCGGACATTTCAATTCCCATTGCCCTTGTAATTGTCCCCTATCCGGGCTCTGCACCCAATCAGGTCGAAACCCTGATTACCACCAAACTTGAAGACAAGCTCAAGGGCCTCACCGACGTGGATTTTATTACATCAACCAGCCGACAGGGCTCCGCCAGCATTGGTGTTAATTTTGATGTTGGTGCAGATATTGATGAAAAAATCCGCGACGTTCGGGATGCTGTTTCGGACGTAGAATCTGAACTGCCTGATGATATTTTAGATCCTATGGTCCTGGAACTCAATTTCAGTGAAACACCCATTCTCGTAATTTCATTTAGCGGCTCCGATTATGTGGGACTCACAAAAATTGCAAAACGATTGAAATCGGATATTGAAAATATCAAAGATGTACTCAGTTGTGATGTTGTTGGAGGTGTTGAACGCCAGTTCAACATTAATTTAGAGCCCGCTCAGCTAGAAAAATATCATCTAACACTCAACGCCATCGTCGGACTGATTGCCAGTGAAAACCTGGAAATTCCCGGTGGCACGGTTGAATTGGCCGGTAATAAATACACCACTCAGATCAAAGGGAAAATTTGTGATGCGGATGGACTGGGAGATATTGCGGTTTCGGGGTTAGATGGTGGCGTCATTAAATTAAGAGATATTGCCGAAATTGTAGATGGTGCAAAAGACCCTGATAGTTACGCCAGGTTAAATCGCAAACCTGCCGTTACCCTCGCCATAAAAAAACGCCAGGGCTCGAATACACTTGCCATTACCGAAGATGTAATGAACTATTTGGATAATGCTAAAAAATGGATGCCCGCGGGAAGTAATATTGCAGTGACCGGAGATCAGGCCAAATGGATAGGAAAATCACTTGAACAGCTGAGTACTTCCGGGATCCAGGGCTTGATTCTTGTTATCCTTATGCTCTATTTATTTCTCGGGATACGAAATGCTGCCATCGCCTCTACGGTTCTGCCATTGACCATCCTGATTGCTTTCAGTCTGCTCTGGTTATATGATATTTCCATGAATTCGATTACTTTATTTTCATTAGTTCTCGTCGTGGGAATGATCGTGGACAACGCCATAGTAGTGGTGGAGAACATCTATCGTCATCACGGAATTTGGAAAAAACGTTATATTGCTGCCCTCGCCATGGGATTGTCAACTGAATGGACAGATCTGGCTGCCAAAGCTGATCAATTAGATTCCGCGACTGATGAGGAATTGCTCTCTGTTGATAAAAGTGATATCCCGAATTTACGCATCCGCTCTTATGCAGCTGCTTTTGGTACTCAAGAGGTAGCGCTGCCGATTTTGACCTCGACTCTCACGACGGTTGCCGCTTTCATGCCTATGCTGATCATGCCCGGTACCATGGGAGACTTTTTAAAATATATTCCTATAACCGTTTCGCTGTCGCTGATGGCATCCTTTTTAGTCGGATTGGTGGTGAACCCCACTATCAGTTCCCGAATCATGCGTTCTCCTATTACGCTTAACAGCAACCAAAAGAAAAATTTTGGAGTTCGCTTGACAGCTTCCATCCAGAATTTTTATGAACCCATTTTGCGCTATGCACTGACTCATCGAAAACGCTTTTTATTTGCACTGATTCCCTATGTATTTGGTGCTATTGCATTGATTGGGACGGGGATTGTCCCGGTCGAATTATTCCCTCCTGATGATGTAGGGCAGCTTTTGATTAATATCAGGACACCGGTCGGTTCCGATTTGAGTAAAACAGACCGTTTGAGCGCACAGGTCGAAGAAAAGCTTACGGCTGAAAAATACAAGCCCTACTTTGAGGCTTTCGTTTCCAGTATTGGGGGCGGAGGACCTTCTTCATTTGATTTTTCATCCGGAACTGCCGATAATTTTGCACAGATCATCATCGATCTGGTTGACGAGGATGACCGTGATAAGACGGGCGATGAACTGTTAGAGATGTTGAGGGAAGATGTGAAGAATATTTCAGGTGGTGAAATTGAACCGTTTCAAATTGCAGGCGGGCCCCCCTCTGATGCACCCGTTGGTCTGAAAATCATCGGACCGGAATTTGACATTCTTCGGAAATTATCAAATCAAGTACAAGACAGTCTCCGTACCATTGCCGGTACTATCGACGTTAAAGATGATCTTGAGGCTGGCTCACCGGAAATCAGTTTCGAGATTGACAAGGACAAAGCCGCCCGTTACAATCTCGGCACTTCAGATATCATCGGTACCGTGCGGACTGCCATCAATGGAACCGAAGCGACCACGGTCCGGCTGGACGATGAAGATGTCAAAGTATTGGTGAGGCTAAGTGAAAAATGGCGGGATTCCGTTGAAGATCTGGGGAAGATCAAGATCATGAATCGTCTCAATCAGCCGGTACTCCTCAGCCAGGTGGCGAATATCGCTGTTGATCGAGGCATGTCCGCCATCCGGCATTATGACGGCGATCGTGTAGTGAGAGTATCGGCCAATAACCGGCAAGGCTTTTCGGCTGTGGAGATCACGAAACAACTAAAAAAGTCATTGATTAATCTCTCACTGCCCATGGGATACAAATTTGATTACACAGGTGATTTTGAACAATTTGCAGAATCGTTCGTGGCCCTGGCAAAAGCATTTGTGATTGCAGCCCTGTTGATCTATCTACTGATGGTAGCTCAATTTCATTCATTTACACAACCCTTCACGATAATGCTGACCATTCCACTGGGAATTTTTGGTGCTATCTACGGTTTGCTTATCGGCGGACAGCCCTTTGCTCTGGTTGCCCTCATTGCTATAGTAGGTTTGTCCGGGGTCGTCGTGAATATCTCGATCATCCTGATTGATTACATCAACAAACTCAATTCAGATGGAATCCCTCTGACAGAGGCGATAGTTCAGGCCAGCCTGGTCCGCATCCGCCCGATTCTGCTGACCACTTTTACAACCATCATTGGACTACTGCCTCTCACCTATGCGGAAAAGGGTTGGCAGCCTATGGGATTCTCATTTATTTTCGGATTGGGATTTGCAATGCCTTTGACCCTGATCATCATCCCAATTGTGCATTCCTATATCGAAGGACGTCGTTCAAGCAGAAAAGCCGCAAACGCTGGTTGAAGCATGGAAGAGAACGCTTTAGTATTTCAGAATGCAGGGATTATTTTGACACTTATTACAATGTTGAGCAATACAGCGGATAACCGGATCTTCAGTATTCGCGTAAGAAAAGCATAACATAGAATAATATGGCGGTTTCCTATTCTGCAAAAAAATAGTCTGCTCGGGTGGAGATTCGGAAGATTGCTGAAAAAAGGAATACTGATTACAGTGGGTAGCGAGAATTTCTATTTAGCGGAGCAGAGCTAAAATAAATTACCTTCGTAAGAGAATTCCAGTGCTGCTGTTAATTGTCCTTTTGATGTCAATCCTGATAATAAGTGGATATAGGCTTCAATAAAAGTGACTTTTTAAGATAGCAGACTATGTTGCAGGTTCTTATTGGAATTGATAGATTAAAAC
>CAZIYQ010000119.1:0-8602 GCA_964543505.1 uncultured bacterium
GAATGACGATGCAGGTCTGCCGGGATCCGAGGTTTGGCACCACATCATAGTTGGTGGTGTTGAAGGATGGAATTCATACGATGTCAGTGCTGAAGGCATACAGATGACAGGTGATTTCTGGCTTGGAGTAAAAGAATTCTCCTCTACGCAGGACTTTGGTTTTGACACAAGCTCAAATGGCAGCGGCTACTGGCGACAGGGCGGAAACGGGACCTGGGAATTGTTGTCCAGCCTGGGATTTGATGGAAATCTGATGATCCGACCTCTGCTGGATGGCGGCGAAGTGCAAGGCTGCACATTGGGCGATATCAACGATGACGGTGTTCTGGATGTGCTCGACATTGTCAGAGTCGTTAATTTCATCATGGGTAGTGAAGTGCCCACAGACAACGAGGCCTGTGCAGCCGATATAAATGAAGACGGTACGATTGATGTTTTGGATATCGTCAATATCGTTAATATCATAATGGGTTCTTAATCGTTTGCTAAAAATAATACATACCACCCTTCATTCAATTAGATTGGTTTGAAGGGTGGTATGCTCAAATAACTCATGGATGTCAATTAAAAGAATATGCTAAAATACACCAGTCTTCTGCTCCTCTTCCTGTCATCGCTGATTTCCTCACCAGAGATTATTCCCGGTGAATTTTTATTCTGTCTGAAGTCATCAATCCAACCTCTTGAAATTACCAGGAGCAATGCTGGTGTCGTAGTGGATAATGCTGAGCTTTATAGTTTTTTTGAAGATAACGGCATCATCAATATTGAACCATGGATCCCTTTTGCTACCGAAGCAGATCATGATGGTGATATTTATCTCAACAGAGTTTACAGAGCCTTTCTTGCGGATGACTCCAGAGAAGCGCTATCCGACATCAAAGACAGTATCGCAAATCTTTATTCAGTTTACTCTGCAGAATACGATTATTATCGCAAGGCAACACACCAACCCAATGATCCCGGGTATCTCCAGCAATGTTCTCTTGATGCGGTAAAAGCCACCCAAGCCTGGGACCTTTGGGATATGGAAAATGGTGATAATCCCGGGAATCGAGAGATCCTTTTAGCCGCAGTTGATACCGCTGTTGACTATACTCACCCTGATCTCGAAAGCAGCATTTGGATCAATCAGGATGAAGTACCCGGTGCAATATTTGACGCCGTAGATACAAACAGTGATGGATATGTTGACGCACAGGAAGTCATTGCCTTCATGGTTGAAAGCAATATCGATGGAAATCTTGACGGTGAGATCAATCTGCAGGATGCTTTGTCATCCGCATCACCCTTCATTAATGGAATCGATGATGATAACTGGGATAATAATTCCAATTCTTTTATTGATGACCTGATAGGCTGGGATCTTTCCGGATGGTCGGGCACCGATGACAATGACCCTATGCCCAAATCCGGTGTTGCAAACAACAGCACCTGGGCACATGGAACCCATGTTTCAGGAATTCTTGGTGCCACTACGGACAACGATTTGGGTATGGCTTCAACGATATATAATGGTAGCATATTAGGTGTCAAATGTTCACGGGAGAATCAAACGGGTGAGCCCTATGTAAATGATGGATATTCCGGCATCACTTACGCCGCCAAGGTCGGTCATGATAAAGGGACCCATGTCATTATTAACTGTAGTTGGGGTGGCGGTGGTTACAACAGTTACGAACAGACGGTGATCAATAATGCCTTCAATAATTATGATGCGGTGATTGTCTCCGCTGCCGGAAACGGCAATGATTCAGGTGGTGAAGAACATGCTTCGCATTATCCATCAAGTTATGCAAATGTGATTTCTGTTGCAGCTATCGGCTGTAGCGGCAGCTGGGGTCATTGGGCAACTTATCACGAATCCATTGATCTGTCCGCTCCCGGTGAAGGGATTTACAGTACGATCATCGATGGCGGTTACGAATCCTGGAATGGTTCTTCCATGGCCAGTCCGAATGCAGCGAGTTGCATCGGCCTGCTTTTCGCTTTTTATCCCGACTGGACCAATCAGCAATTGGTTGATCGAATCATTGAATCTGCAGACCCTTTTATTTATGATGTAAATCCGGATGAATATCTGCAAGGTCAGTTGGGGACCGGAATGGTGGATGTCTATACTGCCATCGGCGCCTTGGTTTATCCTGGACTCTACTACTATAACCATTCCCTGACCATCAGCAATGGAGACGATGATCTTACCTTAAATCCGGGGGAAACCGCCGAAATGAGGGTGACTCTTGGTAACATTGACGGTTGGCAAAACGCAGAAAACGTAGTGGTTTCGCTTACTACGGATAACCCGGATGTTACAATTACCGATTCCATGGCAGAATATGGCACGATCAACGAGGGTGGGGTAGGAATAAATATTACGGATACATTTGCTTTTGAGCTGTCTAATGACATTCAGCTGGGAGAAGTTGATTTCATATTGGAAGCCGCTGCAGATGGTGTCCCGGGATATCCGTACCAGGCCAGTATTCCTTTTAGTATTTTGGTCTCACTCGATCAGCAGGGCTGGCCTGTTGATACACTTTATGAAGATCTGAGCAATGTTGAAACGGCTCCCCTTGTTCTTGATGTAATGGGAGACAGTGCAAAGGAAATCATCTTTGGAGACTACAGCGGCTATCTGTACTGTGTTAATTCAGCGGGCGAAATTATAGACGATGATCTATTCCCTTTTAATACCGAAAATCAAATCTGGGGTTCACCGGCCGCCGCTGATATCGATAACGATGGACATATTGAAATCATAACCACTTCAAAGAGTAAACACTTATTTATTCTGGACCCGATTGACAGCGCGGTGCAAGTTGACTACGATGCCGGGCAGTATTTGATGGGCTCACCCGCAGTTGGCAATATCGACGACGATGCTGATCTTGAGATCATTGTCGGAGGATATAAAAATACGGGCAAATTGTTTGCGATCAATCCAGATGGATCGGACGTTGCAGGATTTCCCTATGATTTGGGTGAGAAAGTTTTGCGGGGAGTAGCGTTGGCAGATTTTAATGAGAATGGAAAATCTGATATTGTCTGTGCGACGGAATCCCATCATATCTGGCTGATCTATGATGATGGCACAGTTGCCCCGGGATTTCCTTTCAGTGCGGATGACAAATTTAAATCAGCTCCGTCAATCCTGGACATTGATGGACAGAAGGTTATTTTCGCAGGCAGCAATGATGATAAATTTTATGCCGTCAACAGTGATGGCAGTGAACGTTTTGAAGTGGCTACCGGTGATGATATAATAACGGCACCGGGCTTTCTGACCTCAAGTGGTGAAACCTACATCTTCTGGGGTTCTAACGATGGACTTGTTTATGGAATTGATGTAGATGGGAATATGCTGACGGGCTGGCCTGTGGATACAGGAATTTCTCTAAAATCCTCCCCGGTCTTTTCTGATCTTAACGGTGACGGTTCTGCCGAAATCATCATTGGAAGTTCGTCAGGACAGTTATTGGGATTGAATTTAGATGGGACACCAGTTACCTTTTTCCCGATCAATTCCCTGCCGGCGGTAAACGGTACCGCTACCGTCGCCGATACTGATGGAGACGGAGATCTGGAAATTCTGGTTGGATCTGTTATGAGTCTGGTTGATATTGATTATAAGACCCAGGGTTCAACTTCTAATTTCTGGTACACACATCGTGGAAATGTCAAACGAACAGGATATTATGGCGACCTCGAAGGCGGAGCTTGTGGTGACTGTATGTCCGGCGATGTGAACTGTGACGGCATTATCGATGTACTCGATGTAGTCCGCGCCGTGTTTATCGTTATGAACGGAACCGATGCCGTCAGCGAATGCGAAGCACTTTTGGCTGACATGACTCAGGACGGGATCGTTGACATCCTCGACATTGTTACCATGGTGAATGCCATCATTGGCAGGGATTGAAATTATTTTAAAAAGCTGTCAGAACTACCGGCAGATAATTGCATTTTCAAGTGAAAATTTGAAAATCACAAACGTAAAGAAAAACAAACAAAGGAGCAGAGTAAAATATGAAGGGATTTAAACTCTTATTTATTACAATTGCCAGCTTAAGTTTTGCCTTGGGCGGTCCAAAGTTAGCCCCACGTAAAGTGAGTGCTGCATTTCAACCGCATTTCGAACCAGCTGGAAATATCAACCTGAATCATGGCGATGCCGGTCCTATTCTCATGCCAAATTCAAGAAATGCGATGTCCGTCACTCTGGTAGATTCATCGAAAAATGGTTATGGCCTGATTGTCAGCCCAACAAAACCATTATCAAAAACACCCGAGGGCTGGATCATTGGTTATCGCCAATGGGCTGGAGCTAATGGGACCAGCGGACAGATCGGGGCTGCCTATTCCCCGGATGGGAACAGCTGGACGACCTACACAAATCTAAACCCAGGAATGGGTGTTGGTAGATATCCCAGTGCACTGGGTACACCTGATTACCCCTATGTATTCTGGAATGAGTACACAAATGAGGGCGTTGGTTACGGCGGGCGCCCTTATTATGCCTATGACGAATTTGGCTGGGATGGTGGATCATTTTCTGAAGCTTACGATGTGGATGCCTTATGGGGGGATTACAAAGATCTTTGGGTATTATCGCCCCAATACAACTACGACGCAGCCAATGATTTGAATATCTTCAATGTTGCAATGGATGATTGGACTCGTAATGATCTGTGGCTTTTCCATTCAGAAGCTTATGATGATGGTTATATTATCTTCGGAGACGAGATCAAGGTCATCAATGAAGTACAAGATCTTGTGGGAGGAGATGCATCCGGTAGCTACACCTCACAGGCCATCCTCGATATTA
This sequence comes from uncultured bacterium, assembly GCA_964543505.1. Taxonomy (GTDB): domain Bacteria; phylum Fidelibacterota; class Marinisomatia; order SCGC-AAA003-L08; family JACNLC01; genus JAADGM01. The sequence goes on from CAZIYQ010000119.1 coordinate 4,826, forward strand.
ATGATGATGGTATTGGATATGTAGCAGTCACAGCCTATTTTGCCGGTGCACAGGATGAACCTCCCAACAGTCAATATACAAACGCTCATACGCTTATATTTAAAGGTACTGATAATTATGGAGCAACCTGGTCAGGTGGTCAGGAAGGCAGTCCCTATTATTTCGTAGATGATGATGTGCTCAGCCAAATGGTTACCGATGGGTTGTTTCCTGCTAGCTGGACAGACAGCTGCCCACCTTATGATGAAATCGTATTTGAAGATTTATTTTTCACCTACGATTTTGACTTGAAGGTAGACTCGAATGGGAATCCTCATTTTATCGTTGGTGTCATTATGAGTGCCGCAGGTGGTGTTTATCCCGGAATGCCCGGCAATGCTTGGCTGCACCTGACGATTGATAAAGACTATCTCGCCAATCCTGGCACACCCGGCACAGCAACAGGCTGGAACTACTCGCTCGTAATGCCTTCCGACCAGATGTGGCGTTGGGATAATGCAGATGGCGAATCTTACTGGCAGGGCACTTTCCCGAGCCTGCAGTTCAGTGAAGATGATGAAAATGTTATGTGGATAGTGGTATCGGGTCCGGACCCGGGTGATTTTGTCGTGACAGACGATGGTGGAACTCCAGATGATGAATGTGATGATTTGGGTTTATTCCCCCTGTGGAATGAAGAGGTCTTTGTGCTAAAATCGCTGGATATGGGTCAAAATTGGTGGTGTCAGTACAATGCAACCCAGACAGAGCCCAATTGTTGGGTTGATGGGAATGGAGACTTACAGTGTGCTGATTCTGAAATCTGTGCTGATGGCTCAACCCAGATTGTACCCGATGAGGTGAATGCCCACGCTGGATTTGGTGCTACCAATGATATGGTACCTGTGATCTATCAGTCTCCTGACTGGTGCTATGGTTCTACGACTGATGGTTCCCTGAGTGCTCAAAACCATAAAACCAGACTCTATGTCGGTTCAATTGAGCTGACTACTGAAGATATGACGGAATGTGGCATTGAATGTCCGGATATGGGTGATGTGAATGATGACGGAGCAGTAGATATTCTGGATATTGTATCAATCTTGAATTATATACTCAATGCCACTCCGCTAAATGCTGAATGTGCCGGTGATTACAATGGTGACGGTGCTATTGACATATTGGATATTGTTAGTATCGTCAATATGATCCTGGGCAATGCCAGAGCTGCTGACGCAACACAGGCATCTGTTATTAGAACCGATAATACCGTCAAGCTAATTGCAGATGGATTTGTAGGGGCTGTTGAAATGACGCTCAACCACGGACCCGACTTTTCTCTGCAGCTGACATCCGAAGCAATGGTAGCCGACTATTCAACAACTGGTAACACGACTAAGCTGATCATTGTGGGTCTTGATACTGCGGAACTCTTTACAACCGAGGATACTTTTGAAATTACAGGCGTAAAAGCAGCTTCTGGGAATTCGTATTTGGATATCACGATTGCAGATGAATTCGCATTACTGTCAAGTTACCCCAATCCATTCAACCCGGTAACTTCTCTAACTTACACGATCGCACAGGAAGGTGCCGTTGACCTTTCAATCTATAATCTCTTAGGTGAAAAGGTCGCTACTTTAGTAAATGGGAATAAGCCGGTTGGAGCCTACAGTTCTGTATGGAATGGGACAGATGAAGCGGGCAATAGCATGTCTTCAGGCGTGTACATTGTTCAGCTTAAGACACAAGGTGGAGTAATTACAAATAAAATTACTTTACTGAGATAATTTTATTGAATGATAAACCTGGGGCGATATAAATTCACCCTAGGTTTATCATTCAATAAGTTGCAAAAAGAATTATTAAAAGGGGAAAAAATGAAAAAATTGATCATAGCATTATGCCTTTCAGGTAGCCTTATGCTTGCTGCAGACGTAACTGTCAGTATTGAGCAGGCGGATATAAATACAGTAGCGATCATGATGGATAATACTGCTGAAGTTGCAGGTTTTCAATTTAATATTGTAGCAGATGACCAGTTTGCTGCAACGGGGTTCACGGATATGTCTATTGGGTCAGCTGCCGATGCAGGTTTTATGGTTTCCACGAACAGTAGTGGTCTTGTTTTGGGTTTTTCCCTTACAGGAGCCACAATTCCACCAGGTAGTGGAACGCTGGTAACATTGAGCTGGGATATCAATGATGTTGAAGGTTATGTGGACTTGGATGTGACAAATTTCGCAGGAGTTGGCGGAGGCGCACTCTCTTATGAAGTTGGGTCACCATTTCTTGACAATGATGAAATCACACCTGTGACTTATTCGCTGTCAAATAATTTTCCAAATCCCTTCAATCCTGTAACTACGATCAACTATTCTATCGAAAATGCTGGTCAGGTACAGCTTACCGTTTTTGATCTTCTCGGTAAGGAAGTGAATACACTGGTATCCGAATACCAGATGCCCGGCAATAACTACTCTGTGATCTGGAATGGCACCAATGAAGCAGGTAATGAAGTTGCTTCCGGCATTTACTACTACAAATTGATTTCCGGCAATTATATTGAAACCAAAAAAATGGTGTTACAGAAGTAAATAAACATACCAGACCTATTATTAAGAAGGGGCTCTGATGAGCCCCTTCTTTTTTACTCAGTCTGGAATTGAGTATGGTCAAATGAACGCATTGGAAATCCCCATAAATATTTTTCATTTATTTAATAATAAGTGTTGTCTTCTGAAATAAAAGTGCTCTAATTTATGGGGCTGTGGGGGAAACGATTTATTGCCTCTACAAAATTTTTGAAATTGAGAGAGTGAGTGAGTCAAAAGTAGTTTAAGTAGTCCAAATAGATTTAAACAAAATCAAACTTGAAATAAATACAATGGAGAGTTTGATCCTGGCTCAGGACAAACGCTGGCGGCGTGCTTAACACATGCAAGTCTGAGGAGAAAATTTCTTTCGGGAAGTGAGTAAACTGGCGAACGGGTGAGTGACGCGTAGGCAACCTGCCTGGCAGATTGGGATAACTTCTGGAAACGGATGCTAATACCAAATAACATCATGATTCCCTGGAATCATGATCAAAGAGGGCTTCGGCTCTCACTGTCAGATGGGCCTGCGTCTGATTAGCTAGATGGTGAGATAACGGCTTACCATGGCGACGATCAGTAGCTGGTCTGAGAGGATGATCAGCCACACTGGGACTGAGATACGGCCCAGACTCCTACGGGAGGCAGCAGTGGGGAATTTTGCGCAATGGGCGAAAGCCTGACGCAGTAACGCCGCGTGATCGAAGAAGCTTTGCGGAGTGTAAAGATCTGTCATAGGGGAAGAAACGATGGTATTCTAACAAAGTGCCGTCCTGACGGTACCCTATAAGAAAGCCCCGGCTAACTTCGTGCCAGCAGCCGCGGTAATACGAGGGGGGCAAGCGTTGTCCGGATTCATTGGGCGTAAAGAGCTCGTAGGCTGACCAATCAGTCAGTGCTGAAATCCTCCGACTTAATCGGAGAACTGGTGCTGATACTGTTGGTCTTGAGTGGGATAGAGGCAAGCGGAATTCCTGGTGTAGCGGTGAAATGCGTAGATATCAGGAGGAACACCAAAGGCGAAGGCAGCTTGCTGGATCCAAACTGACGCTGAGGAGCGAAAGCGTGGGGAGCAAACAGGATTAGAGACCCTGGTAGTCCACGCCGTAAACGATGAGTACTTGGTGGTGGGGGATTCGACCCCTTCACTGCCGGAGCTAACGCGTTAAGTACTCCGCCTGGGGACTACGACCGCAAGGTTGAA
>CAZIYQ010000120.1:0-8538 GCA_964543505.1 uncultured bacterium
GGAAGTAACATCGAATGGCTGAAAAAGTGATGGTCGCCATGAGCGGAGGTGTTGACAGTTCAGTCGCCCTGCTGCGGGTAATGGAAATGGGTTACGACCCCATCGGCGTCACCATGAAATTGTGGAAATACGACGATGTGGGCGGCAATCTTGTCAACGATACAAATTGCTGCTCTGTCGATACTGTCAAAGGCGCAAAACTGGTATGTGACCGACTGGGGGTGCCTCACTATACCATCGATTTTACGGGAGTCTTCAAGGATCGGGTAGTGGATAATTTTGCCGACGAATATCTCCGTGGGCGCACACCAAATCCCTGCGTCCGCTGTAATTCTTTTGTAAAATGGGAAGCCTTCTTCGAACAAGCCGCCATCGTTGGGGCCAGCCGTATCGCCACCGGCCACTATGCCCGGATTGAATATGAGAATGGGAATCCACTGCTCAAGAAAGGACTGGACCCGCTGAAAGACCAGGCCTACGTGTTGTGGGGAATCCCCCGGGATACGCTTGACCGGACAATATTGCCACTTGGGAATCTCACAAAACCCGAGGTCCGGGAAATAGCACGGCAGAATGGTTTTGCAACTGCTGAAACTCCCGAAAGCATGGAAATCTGTTTTATTGCGGATGACAACTATAAGCGTTTTTTAAAAGACTATCGGCCTGTAGAAGTTGCCAAAATATCCAAAGGGAAAATTCGGGAGGGTGATAAAGTCGTGGGCGAACATCCCGGTTTTATCAATTACACAATCGGGCAACGAAAAGGTCTCGGATTATCAACGCCCGAGCCCCGTTATGTGCAACGCATCGACCCTTCGACCAATACCATTACCGTTGCCAGAAAAGCGGATCTGACCGTTAGCAAATGCCGGGTTTCACAAATCAACTGGCTGGTCGATGAACCCACATTCCCACTGCAAGCCGTGGCACAGATACGCTATAACAGCAGACCTGCAAGTGCGTGTATCCGCCGAATGGACGGTTCATTACAGGTGGATTTCGATGAACCGATTTTATCGGTGACGCCGGGACAATCCATTGTATTTTATAATAAGGATATCGTTTTAGGAGGAGGAATCATTGAACATGCCTAAATCACCACCACTTGCTGTGATCATCCTTGCAGCCGGTAAAGGCACAAGGATGAAATCCGACCTGCCCAAAGTCATGCACACCATCCACGGCGTTCCTATGGTAAAGAGAGTCGTACAACTGGCCAAAGCAGTCGGGGCGGTCAAAACGGTGGTGGTGGTGGGACATCAATACGAATTGGTCGTAGAAGCCCTGAAAGACGAATCAGTAGAATTTGCTTATCAACTGGAGCAGAACGGGACGGGGCATGCAGTCCTGCAGTGCCGGGAAAATTTCAAAAATTTTACCGGAAATATCCTGATCCTCTCCGGAGATGTCCCCTTATTATCAGTTGAATGTATCAGAGAACTGTTAAAAAGACACTTTTCTGAAAATGCCGCTGCCACCGTACTCACGGCAGATGCCCCAAATCCTAAAGGATATGGACGTGTCATCCGCACACCACAGGGAACCCTTTTAGAGATTGTCGAGCATAAAGATGCCACAGCCGAACAATTGGAAATTACAGAGATCAATGCTGGAATTTATATCTTTGATTGTCAGGCATTGTTTAGATTATTACCCATGGTTGGAAACAAAAATGCACAGGGTGAGTACTATCTGCCTGATGTAATCCCACTGATTTTGGAAGAAAATAAAACAATTGCTATTGAAAAAACCAATAATGTTACCGAAATTCAGGGGGTGAATACTGTTGAACAATTGGAGAAATTAAATGAATTTTCACAGAAATAAAGCGACCTTCTTCCTGCTCCTCCTGCTGATTGCCATGTCGGCGATAGGATTTGCTCAGCTGAATCCGGAACTCAATCCAAATGGATTAGACACCAACTCCAGCCCCGGATTTCTGAATTCGGTGATGAATCCAAACCGTTTTCAAATGAATCAATCTGTTTCATTCACAGCCGTCAGTGGTTCCGGAATGTCCGGCTCAATTGGTGTTTTTTCAAATTATTTGAATTACCGAGTATCTGATAAAATGAATTTCTCAGCGGGATTACATATCATAAAACCTTCTTATTCAACACAATTTGGAGAAATCCAAAAACCAGTCTTGAATTATGATTTTCAACTGGATTATAAATTTTCTGATAATTTCCGTATGCAATTTAACCTCGTTAAAATGAATGCCTCATATTATAATCCAATATATTCTCCATTTGCCCTACGCCCATAAACTATATTTATGTCTGCTGTAAAAAAGAAGCGAAAACCAACACATCGAAAAAACCAAGCCAACAGCGTAAGAAATTTCTTTCTGAATATGCTGATGCTGGGACTGATTGTGGTCGTTGCAGGGTTCACGTGGTCGTTTTTATCGAACTCTAACGATAATAAAATTATAATTCCCCGGGAAGATCTCAGCCGCCTGCTCGCAAAATCGGTTTATGAAAACAATACCGGTCACAGAATAAAAGTGGAGATATTAAATGGCTGTGGTATTAAGGGATTAGCCTTGCGTTACAGCGACTATCTAAGGGATGCCGGTATTGATGTGATCAGTACAGGAAATGCAGACAATTACCATTACGATCATAGCGAGATATTTCACAGACGCGGGGATTTTAATCAAGCGAAGGAAATCGCCAAACTTTTGGGAATTGCTCCTGCCTATATCAGCGAAAAACCAGATACGAACTTATTCCTGGATGAAACCATCATTCTCGGTGAAGATTATCTCGATTTATTGACCTGCGAAAAAATAAATGTCAATAATCCCTGAACTGCCAAACAACTGACGCTCTTGTTTGTACCCGATAATCTCTCTAACCCCCATTCACTAATACACATTAATTTTCTCATTTAGAAATAATGGATAAAAATGGCTAAACAGCAGCTCGACAGAAGTATATTTTTAGAAATTTCAAAAAGAATCGCACAATTGATGTATGAGCGTAAAGCTTTGGATGTCAAAATTCTTGACGTTCATAAAATAACATCAATGGCGGATTATTTTGTTATCTGCACCTCCGAATCCAGTCCTCAAACCAAGGCGATCGCCGATCATATTAGCGATACTCTACGGGATGAAGGTTTACGACCCGCCCATATTGAAGGATATCAACACCTGAACTGGGTACTGATGGATTATTTGGAAATCCTGGTACATGTATTTCATAAAGATTCCCGCAGCTATTACGGAATTGAACGCCTTTGGGCTGATGCGGATATGATTCCGGTCGAAGACTCTCTCGCTAAATGAAAGAAACACTTCTCTCAAAATTAGATGAAGTTCTAAAAAAGCTTGACTATCCCAATGTAAGAATTCTCATCCAGCCACCAAAAAACCCGGATTTCGGGGATCTTTCCACCAATCTGGCAATGCTATTGGCACCCAAATTAAAACTGCCTCCGCTTCAAATCGCCGAATCAATCGCTCAGAGATTAGAAGATAGCAATGAGGGACATTTTATTGATTCCATCGAGATCGCCAAGCCTGGATTTCTGAATTTCAAAATCAACAAAAAATATTATACGACTCGCCTAGAAATGATCCTCAAAGATGGTAAAACCTTTGGGCGGTCCAATATTGGGATAGGAAAAAAAGCGCTGGTCGAATTTTTGAGCGCTAATCCTACCGGTCCTCTTACAGTGGGTCATGGCCGGGGTGCTTTACTGGGCGACACGGTCAGCAATATTTTGGAATGGAATGGTTATAAGACCCAAAGAGAATACTATTTCAACAATGCAGGCAGGCAGATGCGGATGCTGGGTGATTCTGTCTTTCAAAGATATCGGGAGATCGCTGGTGTGAAGATCGATTTTCCGGAAGACGGCTATCAGGGCAATTACATCCGCACAATTGCAGAAAGCATCTTTAATGAATATGGTGACAGCCTGCTGCTGAAGCCTGATTCTCCGGTTTTTAAATCTGTAGCTGAAGAAAATATTTTCGCTGATATCAAAAATACACTCTCACGGCTGGGTGTGATTTTCGATACTTTTTTTAATGAACAACAGCTCTACGATAACAATGCAATTTATGATCTTGTCGAAAATCTGCGCTCGAAAGAGCTTATCTACGAAAAGGATGGTGCGACCTGGTTTAAGACGACAGCTCTTGGGCGGGCGACAGATAAAGTATTGATAAAAAGTACGGGTGAACCCACCTACCGCTTGCCGGATATGGCCTATCATGTGACTAAATTTGAGCGAGGCTTTGATCTGATCATCGATGTTTTTGGCGCGGACCATGTAGATACTTACCCCGATATCCTGGCACTGGTCAAACTATTGGGGTATCCCGAAGAGAAAATTAAGGTGCTGATCCATCAATTCGTCACCATACTGAAAGATGGTGAACAAGTTAAAATGTCCACCCGCAAGGCCAATTTTATCACCCTGGAGCAACTGACGGATGAAGTTGGTGCAGACGTTGTGCGGTACTTTTTTATTATGCGTGGAATGACAACCCATTTGAATTTCGATTTGGACCTGGCCAAAGATCAGTCTGATGAGAATCCGGTATTTTATCTCCAATATGCTCACGCCCGTGTCTGCAACATCCTCAAACGGGCGGAAGCGTCGGATCTGCGTCCCAACAACGCAAGCGATCTTACCCTTCTTAAAACAGAAAACGAACTGAAATTGATCCGCAGACTGCTGGATTTCCCAGAAGTAATCAGTAGTTTAATTGAATCCCTTGAACCCCAGCAACTGGCCAATTATCTCCAATCTCTGGCAGGACATTTCCACAGATTTTATGCAACGGATCGTGTAATTTCAGATGACTTACCGTTGACTGCAGCGCGACTTGTCCTAACAGAGGCCACTCGAATTGTGTTGTCGAACGGACTCGACATCCTTGGGATAACAGCGCCGAGTCGAATGTAATTTGTGACTCGAAAGGCAGTTTCAAAATAATGTCAATAATTTTATCAATTAATTTATAAAATCGTATTAAAACAAAGGCTAACATGAAAATATCATTCAAAATTCTCACTGTGTTATATTTCTTCTCACTCGTATCGGTCGTATATTCACAGGGTACTTGGATTTACTCAAATCGTGTCCATTCAGAGCTGACCTGGTACACGATTGAAACCGATCATTTTAATGTTCATTATCATAATGGAATTGAAGAAATTGCTCAAAAAGGTGCCAGTATTGCAGAACAGGTCTATCCCATTCTGCTTCAGCAGATGGGGATTTCCACAACGCCTAAAATCGATGTTATTTTTACTTCTGAAGATGAGATCATGAACGGATACGCCCTGCCCACAAATCAAACCTTTATCTGGGTTGACCAAAATGACGCCGCTATTTGGCTCGAGGATGGGAAATGGCTTTATCAGGTTCTCTCTCATGAAATGCAGCATATAATATATTTTAATGCCACTCGTTCGTGGATGCCTGAGCCTTTTGGATCCATATTTTCAGGAACACCAGGCTGGTTTGTGGAGGGTCTGGCAGAGTTTTGTACTGAACATTGGCGCCCCTACCGAGCAGATATTTCACACAAGGAACATGTGTTTAAAAATACGATGAGTGAGATGAATGCTCATCATGACGGTTATTCCAAATTGCTATTAATAGCAGATGAATTCGGTGATTCAGCCGTTGTCAAAATCGTAGGATACCGCAATAAATTGGGGCTCTTCAATTTCGGTAAGGCTTTTAAAAAAACAACCGGTATGTCCGTGAGTCAATTCAACGAACACTGGCGCCGGGTGATGAATACTTATTACTATGGCTATCAGTCGCAAAAAGAGACCATTCAGGATGTTGGAGAAACCAGCACACTGCCGCTGTCAAATATCATTGGATTTACTTTTTCTCCAGATAGTTTGAAAATAGCACTCGTTGGTAAATTAGATAGTGATCAACTGGATCAGTCACTTGTGATAGCCGAACTCGATACATCGACGAAGAAATCAAAAGGTGAACCAGAGCAGCCAGATCATCAGAAAAAGAAAAAACCTGCCAAACCAAATTATGGAAAAGAAGAAATCGATTATGGTAATTTCCATCCCTATGTGAGTTGGTCTCCAGACGGTCAATCTTTGTCCTATGCGAAATATCATTTTGGGAAATTCGGCTCATTAGTATGGGACATCCGTATATACGATCTTGAATCGGGAAAAGGTCGCTGGGTGACATCCAACATGAGGGCGACTTATCCTATCTGGTCCCCGGATGGGAAAAAATTGGTCTTTGTATCCCACTTGAAAGGAACGAGTAATTTATTCGGTTATGATTTGGCAAGCGGGACGATTGATAAAATAACTGGCTATTCTAACGATACACAGATTTTAACACCTGCTTTTTCACCGGATGGTTTAAAAATAGCTTTCGCAAAGTCGGGGCCGGATGGTAATTGTGATGTCGTGGTTTTGGACCTTGCGTCAAACGATATTGAAAGGATTACAACCGATCCAGCCGTGGATTATCTCCCGATTTGGCATCCCGATGGTGGGGAAATAACCTATACCTCTCATGCCGGTTCCACGCCAAATCTTCATACAGTCGATCTGAATTCCGGACAATCAATCCAAAATACTGACGTTGGGGAGGCAATTTGGGGTAAGCAATGGACCCCCAAAGGGAATTCCGTTCTTGCCAGTACTTTGAACGATGTCGATTCCGTTCGCATCGTGCAGGTCAATCCGGAAAGGGTAATTTCGACATCACAGCTAACAATGCGTCCATCTTTTACGAGTTGGAGGAGTAAATCACCCGTACCTCTTTTAGAAAATATTGATCCTTACAAATCGGTTGTGATCTTAAATTCTGAAAAATATAAATTCTACAGACATCCGAAGCACAATACATCTTTCATTTTACCCTTGGATGTACTCACCGGTGCAACCATCTGGACTGATGCCTTGGGCAAACATATTTTTGCTGTCGTTGCCGGGACAACCTGGGATGGACAATTTCCCTTTGGTCTGATTCAATATACAAATGCACAGCATGGACCGTTATGGGGTTTCGGTTACTTTTACAACACGACCTGGTCCTTTCGATTTTACGACGGCAGCGATAGTGGTCTCTTCGAAAAATTTGACGGAATAAATCTATGGACGAGAATCCCTTTTAACGCTGGTAATTCTTTATCTTCAAATCACAGCATTACAGCAGGCCTAGCATTGATGAACCGGGATTTTAAAACTGTGACAGACTCTGAAAATAGTAGCAGCATCGATCACCAGTTTACCGATCAAGGTCTTCCCGCACCGGAGAAAGGGAAAGAAGGGTTATTCCAAATAAGTTACAAGTGGATTCAGCATAGACCCTCAAAATCAGATGCTGCTCTTCCAAAAAACGGTTTTGGTATAAATGTCACAACGGAAGTTGCGAGTAAAACTATTTATGGAAAGTACAATTATCAGAAATATGTTGCCGATGCTTATGTGAATTATCCTCTGGGTCCGGGAGCACTATTCTTCCGAAGTAAAGGGATTATATTAGAGGGTACACCCCCGTCCCAGGAATATGTTGGCATTACCAGTGATATCTCAATCTACGGGCCTGGTCAAAATGGTACTTTCGGTTTACCTGAAAATCATTCGATAAGAGGTTGGGATACGATCCGGCTTGGCAACAGGATGTTGTATGGGACCGCTGAGATGAGGTTCCCAATATTGAAGTCATTTCCAATAGAAATTTTAGGCATCAGTATTGGGGAAACAACAGGAGCCATTTTCAGCGATTTTGGGAATTCATGGCATGCAGGTTCATCTGCTGAGGATTTTATTATTACAGCTGGATATGAAGCAAAAGTCGGTATTTCGATAGGAAATGCACCACTTTTCTTTGTCGCAGTTGGAGAAGCTCAAGAAGTTGATGGGTGGAAAAAAAAGACTGAACCAGAAAGTTATATCCGATTTGCTCTGATCAATCCATTTTAGTGGAGGCGGGCGGAATTGAACCGCCGTCCAAATATATCCAACAATCGGCTACTACACGTTTAGGTTGCATTCAATTCTTATCAGCAAGGAAGCAGCAACCCTCTTCTAAACTGACCAGCCTGATAATTCTCAAACTGTTTTGTCAGGCACAAATCAGTTCCAGTCCGCAATAATGACACCTCAGAAGGGGGATGCAGACAATCCTCCAAAGAGATGGCTGTCGCTATTTAAGCGGCAGCAAGATAGCCATAATCGGCATTTATGATCTTTCCCGGATGATTAACGAGGTTACCAGAAATCCTCGACGTGCAACCGAAGGCCGTCATATACCTGTCGAAACCAGTCGCCCCCATGTCAAAAAACATGATGTAATTTACAAGAGTGAATTCACAATGTTCAAAATAAATATCTAATTTAATTGTTCGACAAATTATTTTGTTTCTAAATTTCCGAGCTTTTTTATAAATGGATTTCCAAAATTCGCGCCATTAGCTCAGTTGGTAGAGCAGTGGACTCTTAATCCATTGGTCCGGGGTTCGAGTCCCTGATGGCGCACAAACAATTGCCTGACCCAGTAGCTCAGTTGGTAGAGCAG
>CAZIYQ010000121.1:0-8469 GCA_964543505.1 uncultured bacterium
GACAGCTACAAATCTAACTCCACCCTCTCCGGCTTTGTAGAAATCCAGCCCGCCAGGGGAATTTTCTGTTCTTTCATGTCCAGTGAAAACGGGGACGATATCACCTTGAATCTTGGATTTGACTTCAGCCTCGGTGGCTTAAACATGGGCGGAAGCAAGGTTAATAATATACAGAGCAGTGAATACGGTTTCTATACCCATACACAGTATCTGAAGAGTGTTTTTGAATCCCGGGATAAAAAGGCCTTTCATTATGTCCGCATGAAAATGAGCAACACGATGATCGAAGAAAAACCGGTAAACCCGGTATTCAATTTCAATTTGAATTTGAATCCACTGAAGAAGACCGTCCATGGCACGCAGTTGAGAACCTGGATAGAAAAACTGGATAAGTTGACGGACGACAAAGATGTTGACGGGCTCATCATCTATTATGAATATATGGGCGGAGGCCTTGGTAAATTCTATGAAGTTCGCCACGCCCTGGAGCGCTTCAAAGCCGCGGGCAAAAAGATCATCGTTTACGGAGATGGCATCAACAATATTGGCTGTTATTTGCTGTCGATGGCGGATGAAATCTATGTTGCTCCTCTGGGTGAAGTTGATCTGCGGGGCTTGAATCTGGAGTTAAACTTCTACAAGGGGCTGATGGACAAACTGGACATCGTTGGGGAGTTTGAACAGATCAGTCCTTACAAGACTGCACCGGACCCCTTTTTAAGAAAGGAAATGTCACCGGAGATGCGGGAAAATTATGGAATGGTATTCGATGATCTGTACAGCGAATTTGTCGGTGGAATCGCTTCAGGTCATCACTGGACCACGGAGCAAGCAAATGCCGTTATCGATGGGGGTCCTTATTTACCGGCGGAAGCCATCGAGGCTGGTCTTATTACCGGGACGAAATTCCCTGATGAGTTTGAAGACTATATTAAAAAAATCGATGGCCGGGATGTCAAAATTAAAGACTGGGAAGAAATTGGTGAAACTGAGGACTATGTGCAGGAATGGAAGACTGAAGATAAACCCACCATCGCCATCGTTTATGCGGTGGGTGGTATTATCTCCGGAGAGAGTGATCCCGGACCCGGCGGCTCCTCCCAAATGGGGGACGATACCATCACAGAGGCTTTGAAAGCCGCCAGAGAAAACAAAGATGTGGATGCCGTCGTGTTCAGGATTGACAGTGGTGGCGGCTCCGCTTTGGCATCAGACATGATCCTGAGAGAGGTGAACAACACGACCGATCTGGATACCGCGAATTTGAAACCCCTGATCGCCTCCATGTCAGATGTGGCCGGTTCCGGTGGATACTGGATCGCCTGTCAGGCGGACAAGATCGTTGCCTATCCTACTACGATCACCGGCTCCATCGGTGTTTTGAGCGGGCGCATTAATTATTCGGGCTTACTGCAGAAGCTGGGGATCACTTCTGATAAAATTAAATACGGCAAACATTCTGATTTTTATTCATCCAACAAGCTTTGGAGTGCCGAAGAAAAAGCCATCTTACGCAAAGCCATCGTCGATATTTATGGGATGTTCAAAGAGAAAGTCGCCGCCGGTCGTGAGGGTTTGGAAGTTGAAGATCTGGACCCCATCGCACTAGGCCGGATCTGGTCCGGCAGTCAGGCCAAAGACAATTTACTCATTGACGAAGTTGGCGGATTGGCCAAGGCGATTGAAATTGCAAAACAGGAGGCTGGGATCCCGGCAGATCAGGAAGTCAATATTGTGGAATATCCAGAGCATAAATCTAAATTCCCCTTCCTGCAGGGGATGTCTCCCAAGTCGGGGATTTCGGTTTACATCCCGGATGAGATCATGGAACAACTGGACGCATTGAGTATTATTCCTGTCATCGAAAATGATAAGATCCAGTTGCTGATGCCCTTCAGTATCTCGGTAAAATAATTTGACCGACGCTGGATGATCCCCAAACGAAATTTCCATCCAATATTGAAACAGGGCCAACCATAAATGATGCGGATTAGGCTTTTGGAGTCTAATCCGCATCTCTATCTCTGAAAATACCTGATTATGCAAAAGGGCACAAATAAAGTAAACGGATTGTCAATACACAACAAAATCCGTCACCTCTCTCCCGAGCTCCATCTGCACATCTCAATCTGGCAGGCAGCCGTGACAGATCGTCTATGTTCAATGACATGCTGGCAAAAGAAACTTGCGGCACATTTCCTGACAAGTCCCGGGAAACAATCAGGAGGTAATTAAATGAATCAAAATCAAAATGGACAGCAATTCAATCCGGAACAGGGCGTTAATCCGGTTGAGAAATACGGAATTGATCTGACGAAACTGGCCAATGAGGGCAAGATTGATCCGGTCATCGGTCGGGAAGACGAGATTCGGCGCATCGTACAGATTTTGTCTCGCCGGACGAAAAACAATCCGGTGCTCATCGGGGAGCCCGGCACGGGCAAAACCACGGTTGTGGAAGGTCTGGCCAAAAGGATCATCGAAGGAGACATTCCTGAAAATCTGAAAAATAAAAGACTGGTGACCCTTGATTTGAGTGCCATGATCGCCGGTGCCATGTACCGGGGACAATTCGAAGAGCGTTTAAAAAATTTCATCAAGCAGGTGGTCGATAGCGATGGGGAGATCATTGTCTTTATCGATGAGCTGCACACCATCGTCGGAGCCGGAGCAGTTGAAGGTCAGATGGATGCGTCCAATATGATCAAACCCGAACTGGCACGGGGACGTATGAAAATCATCGGTGCCACAACTCTGAAAGAATATCAGAAATACATCGAAAAAGACGCCGCACTGGAACGCCGTTTCCAGCAGGTTTATATCTCCGAACCCAATGTTGAGGATACAATTACCATTTTGCGCGGCATCAAAGATAAATATGAACTGCACCACGGTTTGCGAATTCGCGATGCCGCCCTCATTGCCGCCGCAACACTGTCTGACCGCTATATCACAGATCGTTTTCTGCCCGATAAGGCTGTGGACCTGGTGGATGAAGCCGCGGCAAAGATCCGTATGGAGATCAACTCGGCTCCCGTGGCCATCGATGATGCCAAGCGGAAATTGATGCAGCTCGAAGTTGAGCGCGAAGCCCTGAAAAAAGAAAAGGATGCTCGTTCGAAAGAACGTCTCGTCGCCGTGAAATCAGAGATAAAAGCGTTGCGGGCAAAACTGGATAATCTATTGGGTGTTTGGGAAAATGAAAAATTGAAAGTGGCAGATGTCAAAAGCATCAAAGAGGAAATTGACGACCTGAATACACGGGCCGAGCGTGCTCAACGGGAAGGGGATTATCAAACGACAGCCAAAATAAGATACAAAGATATCCCCGAGGCGGAAAAAGAGCTCAAAACCATGGAGGACAAGCTCGCGGACAATCAATTTGTGAAATTGGAAGTGGACACGGAAGACATTGCCGATATTGTCTCCAAATGGACCGGGATCCCGGTTCAGAAAATGCTCTCAGGGGAGAAGCAAAAACTGCTGACTCTGGAAGACGCTCTGCACCGCAGAGTGAAAGGACAGGACGAGGCCATCCGCTATGTTGCAGATGTTATCCGTATGTCAAAAATGGGGGTAACTGATCAGGACCGGCCCACTGGGTCATTCCTTTTCATGGGCAATACCGGTGTGGGGAAGACCGAACTGGCCAAAGCCCTGGCAGAGACCCTCTTTGATGATGAGCGAGCGCTGGTTCGATTCGATATGAGTGAATTTTCAGAACAGCATTCGGTAGCTAAACTCATTGGGAGCCCGCCGGGATACATGGGCTATGAGGAAGGCGGTCAGCTCACCGAAAGAATACGCCGCAGACCCTATGCCGTGATCCTTTTTGATGAGATCGAAAAAGCACATCCTACAGTGCTGAATGTGCTCCTGCAAATTCTCGATGATGGCCGACTCACCGATACCAAGGGGCGTACGGTCAATTTTAAGAATTCGATCATCATCATGACCTCTAACCTGACCCGGGAGGAACTCCGGCGAAATATGCGGCCTGAATTCATCAACCGCATTGATGAGATTATCACTTTCGTTGACCTCGATCGGGAGGTCATCGGGCAGATTGTTGATCTTCGGTTGCAGGAAGTACAGGATAAACTGAAAGACCAGTCCATTGAGTTGTCCTTTTCATCGGCCGTTAAAGCCTATCTCGTTGATCACGGTTATGACCCGCAGTTTGGGGCAAGACCTATCCAGCGCATCATTAAGCGCGAGATCTTGGCGGGATTGTCGAAATACATGCTGCTGCATCCGGAGGTAACTCATGTGGTCGTGGGCCAAAAGGACGGTGAGATCATCTTCAATGCTGAAACACCCGCCCTGGCCTAAATCAGTATAACCGGGGAGGTCTGTGCTTTCAGATCTTCCCGGCCATCAGCATCCGCAGCAATATCCTACTTCGATTTACAAGATAGCAACCTCCACTCTGAAAGTAAGATGGGGAATTCATCCTGCGGAGCCTCAAGGCCGTGTGCATGCGACAGCGTTTGTTCCATATACCATAACCGCACTAATTTCGGCATCAATCAATGAAGATATCTATTAAGTTTTTAATTTCGATTAACACTCGTCACAATTAGCAGAGATAACCGTATAAACGCAATAATAGAGTTTAACGCCTTCGTTGGCATTCATTAAAAAAACCGAGAAATAAATGGCATTATACAAAATAGAAAAGAAATTAGAGTACATAAAAGAAAAGCCATTTCGACTTGAAAAGGAAATTCAAGAATTGACGGGAAACAATCTGAAAACCATATTCGGACTTGAATTTGTAAAATCTGAATTTTCCCTTAATAACTTCAGAATAGACACTCTTGCTTTTGATAAGGAAGCGAATGCTTTCGTAATTATTGAATACAAACGAGATAAAAATTTCAGTGTAATTGACCAAGGTTATGCGTATTTGTCTTTAATGCTAAATAATAAAGCAGACTTCATTTTAGAATTTAATGAAAACCTTGACAAAACTTTGAAAAGAACTGATGTGGATTGGTCGCAATCAAGAGTTTTATTTGTTTCTCCTGCCTTTACAAACTATCAAAGAGAAGCAATAAATTTCAAGGACTTACCAATTGAACTATGGGAAGTTAAAAGATTTGAAAACACAACCGTTTCTTTCGAACAAATTCAAAAGGCTGGAGCACAAGAAAGCATTAAAACAATATCCAAAGCAGATAAAACGATTGACAATGTTGCTAAAGAAATAAAAGTTTATTCAGAACAAGAGCATTTGGAAAATGTAAGTGAAGAAATAAAAGAATTATACGAGAAATTTAAAAATGCAATTCAGAATTTAGAAAATCTTGAAATTAAGCCAAAAAAGAAATATATCGCCTTTGTTGCTGGAAGAAATGTAATTGACATTTTACCACAGAAAAAAGCATTGAAAATGTGGATAAATATGCACAAAGGAGAACTTGACGATACAAAAGGAATTACAAGAGACGTTTCGACAACTGGACATTGGGGAAATGGAGACTTTGAAATTCAAGTCAAAGATGACGAGAATTTGGAATACATTTTAAGCCTCATAAAACAGTCGATTAAAAAGAATAAAAAATAACGAAATGCCAACAATGGCTATAAGTAATTGCTTGTCCTCGCCTACTATGAGTATTCCACGGGATTTTTCAGTTTTGTGTGTACTTGCAAAGTTGAGTGCTAACCCACGCAACTATTCAAAACCTCGGCTGCTAGCGGCCCTACATCTGCTGCGAATTTGAATCCCTAACATGAAATATCTCAAATCTGCTGGCAATGTGGACAAATATGGGTGCCCCGTTGGGCGACTTTCAATTTTATGACGGGTGTTTTGCAGCGCGGACAGGGCAGTCCCGTTCGACCAAAGACTTTCAGCCTCTCAGCAAAATTACCCGACCGATCTCCCTGAAAACGGAAATCACGAATCGTAGAGCCCTGGTGTTCAATGGCCTCGGAAAGCGTGTTTACGATAGCATCCCGCAGGAGGGCAATCGTGGGGTCTGCAATTTCACGGGCAGGCGTAAGTGGATGGATGCGAGCCTGCCAAAGGACTTCATCGCAATAAATATTGCCAATTCCCGCGATGATGGACTGATCCAGCAGAAGAGGTTTGATGTGCCGGGAAGTGCCTGCCAGAATGTTTGCCAGCAGTGCTGATGTAAATTCATCGGACAGGGGTTCGGGACCAAGTTTTGAGTCGAGTTCAGTGAGCGTAGAACGAAATGTAATGCGGCCGAATTTACGGACATCCTCGAAGTATAAACAGGAACCATCATCAAGGGCAAACCAGGCTTGCACGTGTTTCATTTGTGATGGCAGTTTGCCGGCATGGAGCAATTTCCCGGTCATCCTCAGGTGGATCAGGATATATCCCTTTGCTAAATTTAAGATGATGTATTTGCCCCGGCGCTGGAGTGACTGGATGGTCTGGTGCTGTACAGTCCGTATAAAATCCGGTAAGCTGCCCTCCAGAGTTTTGGGCCAGAGTAGCTGAAAATCACAAATCTCTCGGCCTGTCAGCAGGGGCTGCAGTGAGCGCACAACGGTTTCGACTTCTGGCAGTTCAGGCATTAATAAATTTGAGGAAAACGATGTGCTTGGGGTGATTATCCACCCATAAAAGCCATGGCTTTTGCAATACTCTGCCCCAGACGCTCGATTTCGTCCAGTGTGTTGTAGAGATAAAAACTGGCGCGTGTGGTCGCTGCAATTCCGAATCTGGTCATGATGGGTTGTGCGCAGTGATGGCCCGCCCGAACGGCGATACCATCTTGATCCAGCAATTGTGATAGATCGTGTGGATGCACATTTCCCGCATTAAAACTTATCACGGATCCTCTTTGGGCTGCCTCACCGTAAATCTCAAGCCCGGGGATAGCTCGCAGAATATCGAGGGCGGAAGTGGTCAATTGTTTTTCATAATCATTGATCACATCGAGGCCAACACTATTCAAATAATCGAGGGCGGCCCCAAGCCCGATAACTTCGGCGATTGGAGGGGTGCCCGCTTCGAATTTGTAAGGCAGACTATTCCAGGTTGACTCCTCCATCGAAACGGTTCTTATCATGTCGCCACCGCCATGGAAGGGTTCCATTTTATCGAGGAGTTCAGTTTTTCCGTAAAGGACTCCCACACCGGTAGGTCCCAGCATTTTGTGCCCTGAAAAGGCATAGAAATCCGCTCCCAAATCCACCATGTTTACCTTGTGATGAGGCACTCGCTGGGCACCGTCCACCAGTACAAGCGCGCCTACGTTGTGAGCCATTTTTACGATTTTCTCCACCGGATTCACCGTGCCGAGAACATTGGATTGATGGATAATGGCAACGAATTTTGTCCGAGGCGTGAAGTATTTTCCAGGCTCACTTAAATCCAGTGTCCCGTCTTGATTAAGGGGCAGAAACCGCAGGACAGCGCCGGTGGCTTTGGTGACCATCTGCCAGGGAACAATATTGCTGTGGTGCTCCATCTCGCTTATGAGCACTTCATCTCCGGGCTTGAGCGAATTGCGGCCCCAGGCATAGGCCAAAAGGTTGATCGATTCAGTGGTGCCACGAGTGAAAATAATTGACTCCGTGCCGGGAGCACCGATAAAGCGGGCGACTTTACCGCGCGTGGCTTCGTATTCTGCAGTGGCCTGTTCTGCAATGCGATAGATACCCCGGTGAACAGAGCCGCCAAATTCAGTGTAATAGCGGGTCATGGCATCGATGACGGTTTGGGGTTTTAGAGTTGTGGCGGCACTGTCGAGATAGATCAGTGGCTGACTCTTGGAAGCTGGTGATAAAATGGGAAAATCCGCACGGATTTTCCTGACATCCAGCGTAGGTGTGGCAGCGCTCATAACATCCCCATTTGAAGCTTCGCCGCTTCTGTCATCATATCCCGGTTCCAAAGGGGCTCCCAAACCAATTCAACTTTGACAATGCTAATTCCAGGGAGCGTTCCGATTTTATATTCTGCATCGGCGGCAATGGATGGCCCCATACCGCAACCAGGTGCGGTGAGCGTCATCTTAACCACAAGGTCATATTTGCCACCCGGAACAGGAGTTAGCTTCAAGTCATAAACCAATCCCAGATCGACGATATTCACGGGTATTTCTGGATCGTAAACCATTTTCAACTTATCCCAAACCAATTCTTCTTCCGCCTCGATACCAGCATCCGTGTAAGCAGCATCTTCAACCGTTTCGACGGTTTTCCCTATGGCATCGGCATCCTTTCCAGCCAGCTTGGCTAAATTTCCATTGATGTAGAGTGTGTAGGTTCCGCCGAGGGCTTGTGTGATCTTTACTTTTTCACCTTTGACAAGCACAATTTTTTCGCCACTGGGGACCAGTTCGGCGATGCAGTCACGGGTGAGAGAGATGTAGTCGCTGTTGGTTTCCATTAATCTTCTGTTGATATGAATTCGATGTTTTTATTTTCAAGAAGGCTCATGGCTGTATGCCAGGCCAGTGCTGCACATTTCACACGGGC
>CAZIYQ010000122.1:0-8378 GCA_964543505.1 uncultured bacterium
ACTTATATTGTTATTATTAGACTTATATATAGAATGCGGTAAACCTGGGTTAATATGGGGTCCGGTAACATGGGGCAGGGCATGGAATTTCAGGTGCTTATCCTGACGGTGTCACTCTTATTTGCATTGAAAGGGAACTCCATCGCGGAGTCATAAAAGAATTCGGCTCTTATAGAGAAGAGCCGGAAAAGGGATAACAGGGAGATGGTCAGAAGCCCGGCTACCGCCGGGCTTCTGACCATCTTGGAAGCTAATTTATTCGAAGCCAATCATGCTTCGGATTGGGGATCTACGCAATATATTTTTTCTTGGGTTTGAATCCGATCTTATCAAAGGGATTAATGACACTGGTGGTCACATTGCGCAAATGAGCATAAATTCGTTTCAGCCATCTGAAATACAGAGCCAGGGCGGCGGATTCACCCGGGCTTATGGATTTATCTTTTTCCTTAATGACATCGATCATGCGCTTATCACAGAGCGGATTAACCCATTTGTATTTTTTGATGAGCGCCATGGCAGCTTTAGCATCACTGGCTTTGAGGATCTCTCGGACTTTTTTAAAATTGACCTCCACTGCTTTTTCGATTTTCTGCAAATCCTTTTCATAAGATTTCCCTTCGAGTTTCAGAGGATGGTTCAAGGCCATGTCCATGATATTTTTAGTATAGTCACCGATCCGTTCAATGTCAATTACAATGCTGACCAGAGCGAGACCTTCCGCCAGTCCAAAAGAAGACTGTACGGCACAGTGCGTCATGACTTTCTTCCTGACCTCCCGTTCGTATTTATTGACAAGTTTGTCCTTCTCACGGATTCCCAAATCTGCCTCGGCAGAGTCACTTTTCCTGAGTACTCTCTGGGCTTCGAGAAACATCAATTCATCGATTTTGAGCATCTCAAAGGATTGATTCCAAGCCTGTTTTAACAGATCGTTTGAAGTCCAGATTTTTATTAGGTTAGTCCACATGGTTCTCATTCCCTGTTTTTTGTTGCTGCAACATCAAAATTTCTTTATATTTCTGTGATCACTAATATTATAAGCGGTATAATATACAGCGATAGATAGGATATCACAAAGATGATCAGATTTTTTTTGGATTCGCCGGCTTTTTCACCGATGATCATCGCCAGATTGATGGGGATAAATTTGATGGGGTAAATGATAATGATCCCCAATATGTTAAATATAAGATGAGAAAAGGCGACGGTGATTGCCGTCGTATTCTGAGTGGCCAGGGCTGCTAGAATCGCCGTGACGGTGGTGCCGATGTTGGCCCCCAGCGTATAGGGGAATAATTTTCTAACGGTGATCAAGCCCGCTCCGGCAAGGGGGATTATTAAAGAGGTGGTCACCGAACTGCTTTGCACGATGACGGTCATGAGAACCCCCAGTAATAATCCCAAAACATCATTTCGGAAGAGATATTTGTTGATGATCAGTTCCAGCTTTGTCAATACCAGTGCGCGGATGGTCTTGATCAGAAATGTGAGTGCCCCAAACATTAAAATAACAGAAAATATCATTAGCAGGATGTTATAATGAGGCAGAAAAGCAAACAGATAGTCCACAAAGTGAATAACCGGTTCCAATATTGTTTTGAGAGGGTTGAACATTTTCATTCCCCCTGCTCCTGTAAAGATTTTTTCCATCCCAATTGATAATTTGTGGATCAAATGGAATTTTAACTCGATGGGAAATAGGATGATCACAGACATGACATTAAAAATATCATGGACAATCCCCGCAGAAAAAGCCCGTTTGAATTCCGCCCTGTTGGAGATGTGACCAAAGGAAACCAACGTGTTGGTGATGGTGGTACCGATGTTAGCGCCCATAATAATAGGAATGGCAGAATCCAGGGTCAGGGCATTGCCGGCGACCAAACCAACCACGATGGAAGTCGTGGTGGAGGAGCTTTGAATAAGACTTGTGGCAACGATACCGATGAGTAATCCGGCAAAGGGATTCGAGGTCATCTGGATCATCGCTTCGGCAAAATCTTTACCAAAGAGTTTGAACGAATGCCCCAACAGTTTGATACTCAGCAGGAATAAATAAACGGAGGCGATAATGATAATCGCCTTTATTATTTTAGACCTTAGTTCAGAATTCAATCAGCTCTCCGGTATTTTTTTAATAATTTCTCGTCTGTTGTCATGTCCTAGTATCAACCTAAAAATCTGAGCTAAAGTGCAGATTTATTCCCCCGGAAAGTGTAAGCTCAAAGATTGAACATTGATGAGATACATACAGCGCAAAATTAAAGTATAAAGGGTTTTACTGGAAAGCTAATAAAGCCGGCAAGTCCGTTCGGAGCGCAGAAATAGAAAAAAATTTAACGCTGTGCAACGGATGGTTAATAAAAATAACAATTAATTAATTTCTCCTAATTTAATCCTAACAAAAAACTATTAAATTTATAGCATGACAGAGGGAATAAATCAGCTGATACTCGTCGTCGATGATGAGAAAGACATCCGGAACCTGGTATGCTTTAATTTAAAACAAGCAGGTTATAAGACAATTGCAACAGGCAATGGAGAGAAAGCCATTAAAGAAGCCCGGACGCGTCTCCCTGATTTGATCATATTGGACCTGATGCTGCCTGGAATCAATGGCTTGGATGTCTGCAGAATTCTCAAAGGGGACCCGGGTACCAACAAGATCCCCGTCGTTATGCTGACGGCCAAGGGGGAGGAAGCCGACATCGTCAAGGGTCTGGAAATCGGGGCTGATGACTATGTGACAAAACCTTTCAGTCCGAGAGTCCTGGTAGCCAGAGTCAAAGCATTGCTCCGGCGTGAAGACGAAATTGAGATTGACAGCGAGGGTAAACTGGTTTATGGGACGCTCGAGATCCACACCGGCAAACGCCATGTCAGTTCACAGGGCAAGGCAGTTGAGCTGACCTTCAGCGAGTTCCAGATCCTGTTTCTGCTGGCAAGTCATCCCGATTGGGTATTTACCCGCAATCAAATCATCGAAGAGATCAGAGGCGAGAACTATTTTGTGACCGACCGGGCCGTGGATTTTCAAATTGTGGGGCTTCGTAAAAAACTTGGTGAAAACGGCAAATTGATCAAAACTGTTCGAGGCGTGGGCTATCGCTTTTTTTATGAAAACTGAACCGATATGGGTTAATCCGCACAAAAAATATTTTACTATCCTTGAGGTAACCGGACCATGCTGCGCCTGAAAACACAGACCTCCCAATTATTTTTCACCTATTTTATCATTGTGATCCTCATCATGACGGCCCTGGGATGGATTATAACAACATCAGTCCACCATTTTTATTATGCTGAAAAACAGATCGGCCTGAAAAACCAGGCACTGACCATTGAAAGAATTCTAATGTCGGCAGACCTCAAAGATAGTGATAATCTGATTGCATTTTGTGAAACCCTGGGGTCTTCGATCAATATTCGGATTACGCTCATCGATGATGAGGGAGTCGTGCTTGCAGACTCGGATGAAAAACCCTGGAAAATGGAAAACCACGCCAACCGCCCGGAAATCATCTCGGCAAAAACCCATGGCTTCGGAACGGCCATTCGTTTCAGTCCCACCCTGCAGCACGAAATGATGTACCGAGCTTATGCAACTCGCATCCACGGACAACCTCTGGTGATCAGAACCTCTCTGGCCCTCACATCGTTGGAAGATAATATCCGTGGAATTTACTGGAGGATTTTCATCGGAGCGCTGTTGATCAGCCTGGCAGCCCTCGCCATAAGCTATGTCCTGGCCCGGAAAATCGCCGCACCGCTAAAAATCATGCAGCAGGTGGCCGGTAAATATGCCATGGGAGATTTTTCCACCAGACTGGAGCTGGAAAATTCCACTGAAATCCATGGCTTGGCAGAATCACTAAATACGATGGCACGGCAATTGGATGAGCGTATCCGGACGGTTTCCCGCCAGAAAAATGAACAGAGGGCAGTTCTTGCCAGCATGATTGAAGCGCTTCTTGCCGTTGACAATGAGGGGAAGATCCTGATGATCAATCGAGCTGCAAGGCGAATGTTCGGCATCCGGCAGCCTGACCCTGTGGGTTTGCGAGTCTCGGCGGTGATCCGGAACAATCAGCTCATCAACTTCATCGATAAAGTACTGAACAGCCATCAGCAGATGGGCCAGGAACTGAAAATAAAGGGTGACTTTTTCGGTCATGTGTATGTGACGGGGACAAGCATAGAAGATGAAGCCGGGAATTCACCGGGCGCCGTCATTGTACTGAGTGATATCACCAGGATTAAAGAATCTGAAAAGATTCGCACCGAATTCGTAGCCAATGTCTCCCACGAATTGAAAACCCCCATCACCGCCATCAAGGGCTATGTGGAAACACTGGTGGATCTGGAAGATCCTGCCGACTATAAAAAATTTCTGAAGATCATTAATCGCCAATCCGACCATTTGAATTCGATTGTGGATGATCTCCTGGAATTATCCCGCATTGAGGAGCAGGAAAGTCAGTCGGAAATGGATTTTGTGATGGAATCGGTGAACGCCGTATTTGATGAGTCTCTGCTGGCGGTTGAAGATCTACGTGAAAAGGAAAAGATCGAAATCCGAAAAGAATGCCCCGAGGACCTCAAAATTTCTATGAATTCCCGACTCATGCGCGAAGCCCTGGTGAACCTGCTCAACAATGCCCTCAAATACTCCCCTGAAAAGTCAACCATTCTGCTGAAGGCCGTGCCGGAGGGCAAAGACCTGATCCTGTCGGTACAGGATTTTGGCATTGGCATCCCGGCCAAACATATCCACCGTATCTTTGAACGTTTTTACCGCGTCGATAAAGCCCGTAGCAAAAAACTGGGCGGCACCGGCCTGGGACTCGCCATCGTCAAACATATTGCCCACGTTCACCGGGGCAGTGTGGAGGTGCACAGCAAGCCCGATGAAGGCAGCACTTTCAATATCAGGATCCCAATGGGTAGTAGGGCATGATTAAAACGTACTCACCCCCAATTTTCCTTTATGCCTGGAGTAACATCATTATGAATCAATCGGCTGGACAAAATCAGCGCCGAGGTCTTGGCATCGACGCCAGGTACATCCCCGCGATGGTCTTCGAGAAGCTGAAAGTGAAGGTGGTGGACATTTTAGGAAACGTTACGATGACCCTGTTGAGGTCACCTTGGGAAGGAGAAAATATTAACGATGATATATGTTTTAAAACTCTTGAATTCGATAGTCTTAAATAATGGCAAATTGACCCCAATGAGAATGGAAGCTTTAAATGGCTAAAAACATCGAAGTAAAAGGGACGAATGTAAGAATCCTGACAAAAGAAGAGAGCGACTACATCATCCAAAACTGGATGCGAAACCGAAACACCATTGAATTTCTCGGCATCTGGGAGCAACTGAATAACCCCGATTTTAATTCCATCGAATTCGATGGAATTAAAAAACGAGCAGGATTGAACAGTTTTTCCCTGACGCCCAAACGGTAGTTAGCTCATACAGGGGCAATTGGAATCATCGCCAAAACGGGTCGCTATGGCGGCACCTTCGCACACAAAGACATTGCTTTTGAGTTCGCCTCGTGGATATCGGTAGAGTTTAAACTCTACCTGATTAAGGAGTTCCAACGGCTGAAGGAAGGTGAACTCAAACAACTTGGATGGGACATCCGGCGCAATCTAACCAAAATCAACTACCGGATTCACACAGATGCCATCAAAGAGAACCTGATCCCGCCGGAACTCACACCACCGCAGATAAACTTGGTTTCCGGTCGATGAAGCCCTGCGTGAGGGGAGAATCGAAAAGCTGATGCCGCCGTTGATTTTGGCGTTATCTGGGATTGTAAAGTAAAATGCATCATTTATCAGGGTCAAATGATATGCAAATCATTAGGCCTATCTGGTTTTCAGGTAAAGAAATTTGAATAGTTCCTGTACAGAGTGGGCCTGGCCCTGGTGGACAGTGATGGTGATGGTCAATGCCGTGAACCTGGGTGTTTGTGCGCTGAAATACAGACGATCTTTGAGTCCACAAGCTGGCCTCGATTCAGCCTATCGGAAGCGGATGCGAATTATGGGTGTCATTTTCACCCTGGTGGCCGTGTATCGGTCAATTTTTGTCTCCCGCTATCTAACCCAAATGGCCTGGTTTGATTGTATCGCCAATAGCTCACTGCTGATCCGGTTATTTGCCGTTGCAGCAGAACTTTCCTTCTGTGGACTGATTGCCTCTGCCATGCTTCGGGTGAATACGGATTTACCTGCCGCACCCCTCAAAATTCCGAATAAACTGAAAGCCTTCGTGACCGAGAGGAGTCCCTATTTTCTGGTGGTGTGTATCTTCCTGGCCCAGTTTTTTGCAACCGGCGGCTTGATCACCAAAAGTAAAACACTGTTCGCCATCGAAGAGAGTTTGTGGACGCTGGGGTTCCTGTCCATACTCCCTCTCGCTATTTTACAATATCGCAGGGTTTTCGACATACAGGGGCCATCTGTAAAGCATATGCAAATGCTGAGGATTTTTACCATATTAAATCTTGCCTGGTGTGTGTTGTATTGTAGCTACGGATTGTTTTATCATCTACCCTTCGAGAGCTGGGCCGGTGCGATCCATCAAATGGAAACGGGTCTCCCTGTTATTAAAACCGGTATCGGTGCAATAGCGGATGCCTTCACCATCGTAAAGGAATCCAAAGCCTATGGCGATTGGGGGTTTGGGTTTCTGTTATGGCATTCAGTTTATTTCAGTGTCTGTGTCTGGATTTCCATCTTCCTGATGCAGGCTCCACGAACTGTACATCCATCTGATAAAAATTCCCTGACGATCAACGTGTGAAGGGTCAATTCAAATCCTCATTGCTAACCAGATTAGGGATGACAGTCAGGAAGGCATGAATGGCAACTTCAATATCGAATTAAAGGTTGATCAAAACATCTTCAGTATAAAAGCATGAGCTGATTCCCGGAGTTGGTGCGCTGACCTTCACCTGCCTCTCCTCATCGGTCAATCGAGTGTAATTGCCGGTTCGTCTGAATTACTGACTCTGACCCCTTCCAGGTGAATTTTTATTAAGATATTACTGTCCTAAAGATGATTCAAAAGTCCTAAATTTAAACGCTTGCGCAAGCGTTTTTTTTTGCCTTTGGTAATGCGTAACTCTGTTATGAGTTGATAAAATTTATGAAAGCTGTTAATTGAAGGAAGATTTTATGTCTGAAAAAAGAAAAATGGTGACCATAGACGGCAATGAGGCTGCGGCCTATGTTGCCCACAAGACCAACGAAGTCTGTGCGATCTATCCCATAACGCCCTCTTCAAATATGGGCGAATGGGCAGATGCCTGGTCAGCCCAGGGACTGAAGAATATCTGGGGAACGGTGCCTTCCGTAATGGAGATGCAGAGTGAGGGAGGTGCCTCAGGCGCTGTTCACGGTGCCCTGCAAACGGGAGCTCTCACCACCACCTTTACGGCCAGCCAGGGGTTGCTGCTGATGATCCCGAATATGTACAAAATCGCCGGGGAGCTCACCTCGACGGTCTTCCATGTATCTGCCAGAACCATCGCCACCCATGCTCTCTCCATTTTCGGAGATCATTCGGATGTGATGGCCACGAGACAAACAGGTTTTGCCATGCTGGCCTCTGCCAATGTGCAGGAAGTCATGGATTTTGCCCTCATCGCTCAGGCTGCCACTCTAAAATCGAGGTTGCCTTTTATCCACTTTTTCGACGGTTTCCGTACCTCCCACGAAGTGATGAAAATCGAACAGCTCACCGAAGAAGACATTCGTGCCATGATCGATGACGATTTGGTCATCGCCCACCGTAACAGGGGATTGAACCCCAATGCACCCGTATTGCGGGGTACGGCACAGAATCCGGATGTATTTTTTCAGGCCCGGGAAACGGTGAACCCCTATTATGAGGTCACACCGGACATCGTTCAGGAGACCATGGATAAATTCGCGGCAATGGTTGGCCGGCAGTATCATTTGTTCGAATATGAGGGTTCGCCCACTGCTGAAAGAGTGATCGTTATCATGGCTTCGGGCTGTGATGCTGTGAACAGCACCGTTGACAGGCTCAACGAGCTTGGCGAAAATGTGGGGGTTTTGAAAGTTCGATTATACCGGCCTTTTTCAATGAAGCACCTCTTGGCGGCCTTTCCTAAAACCGTCCGGAAGATTGCCGTGCTCGACAGGACCAAAGAGCCGGGTGCACAGGGAGAACCACTCTATCAGGACATTACAACTGCACTGGCAGAGGTCTACGGTCAGAAGAATTATCCCTTTAGCGATAGGCCTGTCATTATTGGCGGGCGCTATGGTCTATCCTCAAAAGAATACACCCCTGACATGGTGAAAAGTATTTTTGATGATCTAAAAAAAGGCCAGCCT
>CAZIYQ010000123.1:0-8301 GCA_964543505.1 uncultured bacterium
TTTTTCCCACATAATAGTTGTGTCACAGTTCCTAATGCAGTTGATTTGGATGGGGCTATTCAACTGGAACGATCGGTCTATGAGCCGGTTATTTTTTTTATTGGTCGGATTAATCCCAAGAAAGGTATCGGCCTTTTATTGCAGGCTTTTAAGCAGGCAGGCCTTTCTTCACCCTGGAAGCTTATTGTTGCCGGGCCGTACGAGGTGCCCGAGTATGCATCAGAATTGTTCGAGTTTATCAAAGCCAACGGCTTGGAGTCCCAAGTGCAGTTTATCGGTCCTGTTTATGCAGAAGAAAAAGAGCGGTTGTATCGTCGATCCTGGATTACGGTTGTTCCTTCATATTCGGAAGTGATCGGAATGGTTAATCTGGAATCTTCATCTCTGCAATGCCCAACCATTACAACAGTGACTACGGGTCTTTGGGATTGGGAAGAGGGCGGTGGACTCT
The DNA here is from genome assembly GCA_964543505.1 of uncultured bacterium. Lineage (GTDB taxonomy): Bacteria > Fidelibacterota > Marinisomatia > SCGC-AAA003-L08 > JACNLC01 > JAADGM01. The sequence goes on from CAZIYQ010000123.1 coordinate 452, forward strand.
TAATAAAACCGGATGTTGCTGAATTGGCCTCGGCCCTTAAACAGGTTGTTGAGTGGAATAAAAATGAGCGGCAACGCAGGGGGGAAGCCAGTTACATCCTGGTGAAAAATAAATACTCCTGGAATGTGGTCGGAATACAATGGATGAATCTTTATTTGAGTCTTGTCAGGGGGGAACAGATTTATGAATAGAAGCTTTCAGAAACTGCATCAATTTCGCCTGCCGGATGATTTTCGTGGGCGTTCTGCTGTGGTTGTTCAATTGTGGTGGTTGGTGCAGTCCACCCTATTTGCCATGTCGCCTCAGTTTATGTACGGATGGCGCAATTTCTTATTGAAAGTATTTGGAGCAGATATAGGAAACGGGGTTATTATTAGGTCTTCGGTTCGGGTTACTTATCCTTGGAGGATAAAAATAGGTGATAATGTTTGGATTGGTGATCATGCCGAGCTTTACAGCCTGGGTGAAATCGAAATCGGTTCTGATGTGGTGATCAGTCAGAAGTCATATCTGTGTGCAGCAACTCACGACTATTGCAAACTTACATTTGATCTGATTAGCCGGAAAATTACTCTTGAAGAGCAGGTTTGGCTTGCTACCGACGTTTTTATTGCACCGGGGGTAACGGTCGGACGAGGAGCATTGATCGGGGCGCGCAGCAGTGTTTTTTCAGATATGCCTGAGGGCATGATCTGTTTTGGAACTCCTGCTAAAGCGATAAGGAAAAGAGAGTATGAAAGGGCCGATGACCATTGATCAGGAATTAACAACAAAGGTGTTGATAATTTCCCCCTTTTTTTATCCGGAATTAATCTCTACCGGGAAATATAATACATGTTTTGCGACTGCTTTGCAGTCCAGAGGGTTTAAGGTTGAAGTGATTGCTTCTCATCCTTTATATCCAGATTGGAAGCCATCCTTTACTGATGATGATATCGAAGGTATTCAAGTTTTTCGCGGCGGGCACATGCTTTATTATCCATCTCACACATTGATTCGCAGAATGATCCTGGAATTATGGTTTTCCTTTCATACATTTAAACACCTTCTGATTATGAAGAAAAATAAAGCGCTTCCAAATATTGTGGTGTCAATTTTTCCACCAAGTCTTTTTATGTTGTTTTGCCTGATGCTAATTCCTGGTGAAGTAAAAAAAGTTGGAATTATTCATGATTTGCAAGGCATCTTTGCTTCTGAAAAAAAAGGCGTTTTAGCGAGACTGCTAGGGAGGGCTATTTGTTTTGTTGAAGGTAAAGGGTTTTCTTCATGTGAGAAACTAGTATTCCTTTCCCGTGCAATGATGAATGAGGCGGTAGATGCCTATAAGCTTGATGGAAATCGTTGTAAGATTATTTATCCGCCAGTTTCGCTCGATATGGCAGATAAGCGAGAGGCTCAACTTGTTAAATGTTTCCCTGAAGGCTATAAACACATTGTTTATTCCGGTGCATTGGGAGATAAGCAAAACCCGGAAGGATTGGCTGAACTGTTTTATCAAACCCTTAATTCAGTTAAAGATGTGATGTTTCACTTTTTTTCGAGGGGTCCGGGTTTTGATAGGCTCCAGCAAGCTTACCGGGATAAAACTGACCTGATTCAGTTTCATGATTTGGTTGATGAGAAGCAATTGCCGGAGCTGTATATGCGAAGTGATGTGCAGATACTTCCACAACGGGCTGGGACTTCAAAAGGATCATTGCCTTCAAAATTGCCAAACTTAATTGCAACAGGAGTGAGATTGATTGCCATTACAGATAATTTGAGTGAATTGGAAGAGATCCTTGCTGACGTAAAAGGTGCTGAGGTGATCAACCGATGGGATGTGAAAACTTTTGTATCTGCATTAAAGGTTACATTAAATGATAGTGAGTCAAAAAAGGAGAGACTGCACAGAAATGCCGGTTTACTCAGGGAAAAGTTTTCTGTTGAAGCATTGATTGATTCAATTGAAAATGTGAGGGTAGATGCGCAGATCCAAGAATAAAGACAGTAATTTTCGTAGTTATCGCTACGGCCAGAATTAGTATGAGCAAGCCCTGGAATGAGGCATTGACAAAAATTATTTTATTGGTATCAGAATCATTGGAGAGTTATGAATCATGAGAAAACCAATCTATAATGTTACTTTATGTACATTGCTTTTATTACAGATGTTCTCGGTCTGCGTGGATAAATCCATTGCAAGATCAGTCGAAAAATCACCAATACAAGGGCCGCTAAAAATAGATATTACTTACGATACATCACAAATTGTTGAAATCAAGACCTACCCTGATGTGGTTGAAGGCGATTATACGCTGGTCTTTACTGCTTATAGAAACCCCGCTTATCCATGCAAAGGCAATGGCGCAGCAATTTTCGTCATGATGGAGCGCAAAGATCTCATTGGCCATGAGAGCCCTTTATGGGTCGAAATGCACGGCGGGGCCATCGGTTATTACGAAGATAATGGTGTTTATGTCGGCGAAACTTCTGAAACGGGTGTTCCTTTAAATATTGCTGAAGAGAATCCGGATGCACTGGTCGATATATTAGAAATGTTTATCAATGCAGGTGTGACACCCTCCACAATTGCTGACTTCAAACCTTTTGAAGCCCCTAATTTTATTGCCAGGCGGGTAATGGAGGGGGCCCGTGTGATAATGCCATCAATGTGTGAGCTTGATCTGTACGCAGGAGTTGGTGAGCCTGAAGCGGGCAACCCGCGCGAGAATGCCAGGCGAACTGGCCTTTTGGCCACCATGGCTGCCATCGATTATATCGCCAACAACAATTCTGCTACCCCTACCAGTCAGGTTTATATTGATGGTCACAGTGCTGGTGCTGTTGGCGCCTGGCATGTAGTGCAAGGTTTTACAAATAATAATGTAAAGCTCAATGGTGCCATTCTGGACTCTGGTTTTGTTGGCGAGCGCACTAATTATTTACCCTTGGAACATTGTATCCCAACAATAGAACCGAGCGCCACCCAAGCCGACATAGATAAAGAGGTGATGTTCCTTAAAGGGTTTATGGCGGCCGTGTCCCCTTTCACTCGCGACTCATCCTATTGGGTCGAGAATGCGCTGGGCACCGAACGCGACATCGTACCTGTTTTTGCCATCGAAGGTGTCGATGACTTCTACTGTGGCGGAAGTTGCCCTCTTTTTACTGAGGCTGCTGATGCGGGCTTTACACGCAATTGCGATTATGTTCTCGACCCAATAAAGCAAGCAGTTAAGAATGCACCTGATCGCGGGCACCGCTTTTTAATTACTGTTAAACCTCCTGATCATCAAGTGAGTTTTCTTAAAGGGCCACATCAAGCTGAGCTTGAATCCTGGTTTCTCGAAACCAGGAGGATAAATAACTCGGCCCCTTGGCCCAGGAAATAGCAGAATATAGCGGACAGTTTGGGCTGACCCGAATTGACGGGATATGTGATTAACTCAAAGTGTTATAGGGAATAAAATGAAAGAATATATTTTGTCGGTTGCTTTGCTTCAATTGGTAGTTGTTTTTCTGTTGCCAAATACAGTGAAGGCTACAGAGGCACTTCCTATCAAGGTCGGGGCATTGAAGATCTACCCTGCTCTCAAGGTTAGCGAGCAGTACGATGATAATATTTTTGCTCAGGAGATGATGAAACAGGGCAGCTGGATTACCACGATTGATCCATCCGTGAAGGCAGTGGCTGAAAAAGGTGCCACCAGCTTTACAGCCAGTTATCGTCTCTCAAAAGGTTTGATCCACAGTAGTCATAATGACGATTATGCAGATCATTTTGCTGCGTTAAAGGCCAAATTCGGGCTCACCACACGCCTGAATATAGATGCGTGGGCTGATTACAATAAAACACATGATTCCCGTGGCACAACATTTACCGGAGCGCCAATTTTTTTCAATACACCGGATAGATATCATGAAACTGTAGTCGGCAGTAAAATCAGTTACGGGGTAAGGGGCCGTATTGATGTGAAAGGAATTTACACCAATAAACGGTATGATAATCACCACACCATCACCCAAGTACTGGATTTGGATACAGTTGGTAGTAGTCTGGCTTTCTCTTTTCCAATTGCACCGAAAACATCAGCTGTACTCGAAGTTCGCTATAATATTTTTAATTACAAATTTTTCTCTCCGGCAGCGAATCTTGACAGTAGTGAACAAAGTTTCTTCGGTGGTCTTAACTGGAAGGCTGCAAATAAAACAACCGGTAGAGTAAGGTTGGGTTATCTGAAGAAAAACTTTTTATCCCCCTTGTCCGCTGACTTTTCTCAGTTTGCATGGGAACTAAATGTTTTGTGGAAGCCGCTGGCTCATGCAAGTTGGAGGTTAAGCTCATCATATTATCCACAAGAAACTGATGGAACCGGTTCTTTCAGCCAGTCGCTTAATGTAAACCTGAAGTGGAAGCATAGATGGTCTCGCTATTTGAGTCATAAGGCCTCAATCGGTTATACAGAGGATAAATTCCATGGACTGGCCAGTCAACGTAAGGACAGGGTTGTTTTGGCAAGTCTGAGCCTGGATTATGATTTATTTCGTTGGCTCACGGTTGGTGCAGGATACGATTTTACAAATCGTAATTCGAATGCATTGAATGCTAGTTATCGTGATAATGTCTGGTCATTTAGGCTGCTTGGAACTTTGTGATGTAAAAAACAATTGTTCACTATAAGGTTGTTTTTACACTATCATTCACAGAATATTACGCCAATAAAGATGATGTACAAGTTTACTTATTCACAGGATGTCAAAATGATTTTTCATAGATGTATAGTTGCCTTGTTGAGTTTTCTATTGGTCTATAGCCTGCCAGTATTTGCAGAAGTTAAAACTAACCATCTTCCAGATGAAGAAAAGCAGTCTGATCGGGTTATAGTAACACAAGATAGGGATAATAGCGATATCATTGATGAATACAGACTCAATTCCGGAGATCAAATCAAGATTCATGTCTACCGTGAAGCTGACTTGAACCTCGTGGTTCGCCTTGGTGTATCAGGTGATATTCGCTATCCGTTTCTGGGCACAATTCATGTGTCGGGTATGACTCCTCCTGAACTGGAGAAGAAAATAGCCCACGGTCTTGCCAACGGTTATCTGGTCAACCCGCAGGTGCGCGTTTCAATAGAAAAGTTTAGACCATTTTATATTAATGGTCAGGTGGTTAATCCCGGTTCTTATCCTTATGAGCCAGGGCTAACGGTTCGCAAAGCGATTTCCCTGGCTGGTGGCTTCACACCGAATGCAGATAAAAACAAGATGTTTCTAATTAGAGCAGGTGATGATCGCAACCATGAATCCAAAGTTTCACAAGACCGGAAAATTTATCCGAGTGATATACTCGTTGTTAAACAGAGCTACTTCTATGTTAATGGGGAAGTGAAACAACCAGGTAGATACACTTACCAAACAGGCATAACTTACCGGATGGCTATCTCTATGGCCGGAGGATTGAAAGAGAGGGCGGATGAAGACAAGGTGTTTATCCTGCATGAAGGACGGGGCAGCCATGAGTTGCAGCTAAGTGATGTGGATTCTGAAGTTATGCCCGGTGATATGATTACTATCAAGCAAAGTTTTTTCTGATTTGTTTCAGTATTCATCCCTTCTTTTGAGTAATAAAATTGTAAGTGATTGATTTCATTGCGCTCATATTTTTCCACATAACAGAGCAAGTCGCTATTTATGGGTGTTCCGGTATGTTGTGCGCAAGAAACCAGGATGATTTATTCTTAAAATAATGGAGAATTGAGTGGAACAGATAAGCCAAGAGATATTATTCAAGGAAGATGAAATTGATATAAGTTCGTACTGGCGAGTTTTGTCTTGCTACAAGTGGGGCATTCTGATGCTATCAGTATTGGTGACACTAATTGGCGGGCTGATTGTTTTTTCCCTGGTCCCTCAATATAAGGCAACGACAACTCTGTTGATTGAACCTCAAAGTTCTAAAATGTCTTCTATAAAGAACATGTACGGGTTAGACGATCCTTTTGGCATGCTAAGCCAGAACCTACAATATTATACAACTCAACTCGAGCTTCTAAAATCGAGGAAACTGGTTGAAGCTGTTATTCGTCAGTTCAGTCTGACTTCATATCCGGAGTTTCAGGTCAATAATAGTCAAACCGAATCTTTTTCAATAATACGGGATTTAAAGAAGATGCTTCGGTTATCAGAAGATGATTTGGATGCACATACACTGGATTTCGCTGTCGCCGCATTCAAAGATCGCCTGACGGTCGAACTGATCCGTAATACCCAACTCATTCAGGTGAGCTTTGAATCAGAGAGTCCGGAATTAGCAGCAAAAATAGCCAATGCATTATCTAATGCATATATTGATGATCAACTTTCTACTCGCAATAATTTAACGGCCAGGGCGACCGGATGGATGGAGAAAAGAGTGGCTGTGATCAAGCATAATTTGCTGGAGTCTGAAAAAAACCTTCAAAGTTATAAAGAGAAAAATCATCTGGTTGATGTGAAAGGTGTCGGCACATTAACGGAGAAGGAACTGGACAAGCTAACCTCCCAGATAGTTAGAGCTCGCGCAAAATATTCGGAATTAAGCAAACGATATGGCAAGAAAAATCCAAAATTGCTTGCTGCTCTGTCTGAACTTCACTCGGCTGAGCAAGAATTGGCTCGCGGTAAATCGAAAATCCAGGACATAGGTAGGAAACGAGTTCAATTGGACCAAATGAAGAGGGATGTTGACAGTAATCAGAAAATTTATGATACGTTTATGTCTCGTCTTAAAGAAGCCAATCAGGCAATTGATCTGCAAACCCCTGGTGCACATATTTCTGATCTTGCCGTAGCTCCCCTGAAACCCTTTAAGCCCAAAAAGACAATAATTATCTCAATCATCTTCTTCGTTAGTCTGATATTAGGTGTATTACTGGCATTCCTGCATGAATCATTGGATAAAACCATCAAAAGCCCAAAAGATATTGAAGACAGGCTTGGTCAGCCGATTCTGGGATTGTTGCCGATAATCAGGGCCAATCAAAAGGATCGCGACGCACATGTGTTTGCTATGCTGAATGATGAGGAAACAGCTTATGCTGAAGCGATGCGTACAATTAGAACTGGCCTTGTACTCTCCAGTCTGGATAATCCGCATAAGGTGATTCTGGTGACCTCATCCATGTCGGGTGAAGGTAAGACCACTATTTGTAGCAATCTTGCTACGACCCTCGCTCAAATGGAAAAGGTGCTGCTGATCGGTGCTGATCTACGTCGTCCGTCACTGTCAAAAGCACTTGGTGTCAATGATTCACAGGGTCTGACCAATTTTGTTGCCGGAACATCCAAATTAAGTGACTGTATTCACAGGATAGAGAAGGCTGGCTTTGATGCACTGCCGTGCGGGCAGTTGCCGCCCAATCCCTTGGATCTGCTCTCATCCCAACGCTTTGCCGATATTCTTAAAGTGCTCGAAAATAAGTATGATCGTATTGTCATTGATTCGCCACCTATACATGCGGTTAGTGACTCGCTGGTACTTTCCAAATATGCCAAAGCTGTGGTGTATGTAGTGGAAGCGGATAGTACACATGAAGATGCGGTGAAAAACGGGATCAAACGCCTGCTACAGTATGGTGCACCAATTGCTGGCATTATCCTGAATAAATTTGATACTGAAAAGTCGGCTAAATACAGCTATGGATATGACGGATATTACGATCATTACGGTTACAGTGATAGCAGTGAAACGTAAGTAGACCCGGCAGGGGAAACACCTCTCCGAACCTGGACTAACCCGGACAATTCATGAATCGCTGAGATGATCGCGCCTGCCTGCGCGCAACGCGCGGGCAGGCAGACAGGCAGTACCTTTGTCTGCAACGGAT
>CAZIYQ010000124.1:0-8246 GCA_964543505.1 uncultured bacterium
GATCTGAAAATCTGGTTGCGAAACACGGATGGAGAGGTCATCGATTCATTAATTGAGTCAGCTCAATTTTTAGGACCTCACCCCAGACTGAAAATACGTGGGATATCCTCCAGAGATGAAGCTGAAAAGCTCCGTAATTATGAGCTGCTTATAGATCGCGATTGTCTTCCTGAACCTGAAAAAGGCGAATACTTTCTGACTGACTTAATTGGTCTCCAGGTATGGGATGAAGAAAATAATTATCTTGGAGATATTAGGGATATTTACGCCCTGCCGGCGAATGATGCGATTGCTATTAATTACGCTGGAAAAGAAATTCTAATCCCGATGATCGATGAGATCATCAAGCTTATTGACTTTGAGAATAATCGTGTGATAATTCATCCAATGGAAGGACTGCTTGATCTATGATTACGATCCAATTTTTAACACCGTTTGTTAAAATGGTCGATGCTGTAATCTCGGAAAGCATATTGGGGAGAGCTGCATCAAAAGGATTTGTAAACTATAAAATCCATGATCTGTTTACTTTTGCGGATGCCCCTCATTTCAAGATTGATGATTATCCTTTTGGAGGTGGTTCCGGTATGGTTATGAAGCCAGAACCGCTTTTCCGGGCTGTTGACGAAGCTTTTAAAAACGTCACAGATGATGCTCCAGCGAGAGTTATTTTCCCAACACCGGATGGTCGGACACTCGATCACGCTGCGGCGATGGAGTTATCACAAGAGAAGAATCTGATCTTCATCAACGGTCACTACAAGGGGATCGATCAGAGAGTCCGGGATGAACTCGTAACCGACGAAATCTCGATTGGCGACTACGTATTGACTGGAGGGGAATTACCAACTTTGGTCATTGTGGATTCAATTATCCGCCTGATTCCAGGGGTACTGAATTCATACGAATCAGCCGAGACAGACTCTTTTACTTCCGGGTTATTGGATTATCCACAATATACGAGACCCAAAAAATACAGAGGGTATGAGGTTCCAAAAATTTTAATGTCCGGCCATCATAAAAAGATTGCTGACTGGCGCTTTGAAAAACAGAAAGAAAAAACCGGAGAAAGACGATCCGATCTCTGGAAAAAATATTTAGCTTCACAAGAAATTGGAGTAAAAAATGGATAAAATTAGTACAGCTTTAAAAAATGATATAAAGTCTGATATCCCTCAGTTTAGAGCGGGTGATACCGTAGCTGTAGGAGTGAAGGTTGTTGAAGGAAACCGCAGTAGAGTGCAAACTTTTGAAGGTGTTGTCATTGCTATCTCCGCAGGTCATGGAATTGATAAAACTTTTACAGTAAGAAAAATATCAAATGGTGTTGGCGTTGAAAGAATATTTCCATTCCATTCACCTAACGTCGATACCATTCAGGTTAAGAAAAGAGGTAAAGTCAGACGAGCAAAACTGTACTACCTTAGAGAATTGAAAGGTAAAGCTGCCCGCATTAAAGAGAGAACGTGACCGAACTGGCTTGATTTCAAGCTCCTTACTCTGTAACCAGAGCTGGGAGCTTTTTTTTGATGACAAAGCACCGAAAAATACTTTTTGCTACAATCATTGGACATGGACTTGTCCACAGTATCACCATGGTATTCCCCGCCATCATGGTTATTCTTAGGGATGAATTTTCAATTTCACTCATTCATCTAGGTGAACTTGCCACAATTCAATTTGCGTTTTTTGGATTGAGTGCTGTCCCTGCAGGACTACTGGTGGATAAATTAGGGTCAAAATCAGTTCTGCTGATCTACTTTAGCGGACTCATTCTCTCGGTCGCTGTTATAACTTTCGGGCATACCCCCCTCTCTCTTGGATTCGGTTTGGGGCTCCTGGGAGCGTCTTCCGGGTTGTATCACCCTGCTGGTTTAAAACTCATAAGCCATACAAAAAATATTAGCCAGAACATGGGCTACCACGGAATTTCCGGCAGCATCGGACTCTCAATCGGACCCTTAATTGGAGGTGTGTTTTCTGGCATTTTCAATTGGAAAATACCCTATTTTATTCTGGCTGTCGTTGCATTGATCGGGGGCATCTATACTTTGACCCAGATTGAATCCCGCAAGCGTTCTTCCAAAATTGCAACTTCTTTACACGAAAAATTCGAGCTCAAACGATCCCATTACTTAATATTTGGGGTTGCCGCACTGTGGGGATTCACACATCATGGATTATTTAATTTCTTACCGCTGTATTATGCTGACTCCATAAAATGGGGTGGTGATGCGGCCATTCGTGGTGGAGTCTTAACAGCCTTTGTTTTACTATTGGGAACCATCGGTCAAATCGTTGGAGGCAAGATTGGATCGATTTACCCACGGGAAAAATTACTGGTTTGGGTTGTGGCATTAAACATTCCCTTTTTACTGTTAATGGGTATCAGCAATGGAATTTCTCTCTTGATCGTAACAGGAATTCTGGGTGCTGTTAATTTTACTTATCAGCCGGTCAACAATAGCCTGCTTTCGGATATGACCCTGCCCGCTAATCGGGGATTGGTCTATGGACTTTCATCAGGGCTGGGCTTTGGTGTTGGATCTTTTGCAACAACCATGGGGGGATTTATTGGAGAAAAGTTTGAATTAAGTTATATTTTTCCATTACTTTCAATTGTACTTATCCCTGCAGTGGTTTTATCTTATCTGATACACATCGAAGACTAATTTATCGTTTTCAAGCCATCTCCAAAGCACTTGAGCCGATACGATGGTCCTCTGTAATTTTTCAGTAGCGAAGCAGTTAACACTGCAAAACCAATCCATTTTATGAAGCCGTCTAATACAAGGTTAAAATCAATCCCAGCGGTGGATGAATTACTTTTTCATCTCCAGCCCGAAAAATATACTGCTCCGTACGCCCTGATCTTAAAAACAGTTCGCTCAGTCGTCAAACGGGTCAGAGCTGATATTTTATCTGGCAATGACATCACAGACGTACCAGCTTATACTTTGAAGCAAACAAAAGAACAACTGCAGATTGTTACTCAAAGCAGTCTCATGGGCGTCATCAACGGAACCGGAATCGTGCTGCACACAGGACTTGGCCGCGCCCCTATCTCTGAAGAACTGTTCGATAGGATCCGCACAAGAGTCTCCGGATACTGTAATATCGAGTTGGATATTACCTCCGGTAAACGAGGCGACCGAATAAAACATGTGGAACCTCTCCTCTGTGCTATGACCGGTGCAGAAAGTGCATTGGTAGTTAACAACAATGCCGCTGCAGTTCTGATAATGCTGAATTCCATCGCTGAAAACAAAGAGGTTATCATCAGTCGCGGGCAGCAGGTAGAAATCGGCGGATCTTTCAGGATACCGGATGTTATTACAAAATCTGGCTGCAAAATGATCGAGGTCGGGACTACGAATAAAACACATCTTCGGGATTACGCCAATGCTCTCACGGACCGGACAGGTGCAATTTTATACGCACATACCAGTAATTACAAAATTAAAGGATTCACTGAAGAGGTCACGCTTGCGGCTCTCTCAGAACTATCAAGGAAACGTAGAATCCCTCTGCTAATGGATCTGGGCAGTGGTTCCCTGTCAGATTTGGAGTTTTTGGGCCTGCCGGCAGAACCAACTGTGAAGCATTTCATCAAAGAAGGTGCACACCTGGTTACCTTTTCGGGTGACAAATTACTTGGTGGTCCTCAGGCCGGTATCATCTGTGGTAAAAAATCGCTTATTCGGAAAATACATAAAAATGCTCTTTATCGGGCTTTGAGATGTGACAAACTTACCTATGCCTTATTGGAGGAATCTTTACGGACTTACCATGATTCAAAACAAATTTCATCCGTCAACTTATCGATCAGGTTACTAACCCGGACCCCTGATCTTCTGACTCTCATGGGCAAAAATATCCTCAAAAAACTTTCTCCGAGTCTATTGTCAAAATACTCTGTTCAGCTGGTGGAGACGGCGGTGGAAGCGGGAAGCGGTTCACTCCCAACTGAACTTATCCCCAGTATTGCCATCGAGATAGTGAGCCCAACCGTTAAGCCCTTAAAATTATCCGTAAAATTTCGTTGTGCTTCCACTCCAGTAATCGGATACATTCATGGTAATAGATATCGCATTGATTTAAAGGCTGTGGCCCAGGAAGAAGCTGATCTGCTCACATCCCTCATTTGTGAGGTACTCTCGTGAATCAAATCGTCATCGGGCTCGCCGGGCATATCGACCACGGAAAAACTTCAGTGGTGAAGGCACTTACGGGGGTCAATACTGATCGCCTGGATGAAGAGATCCGCAGGGGAATGACAATTGATATTGGATTTGCCTTTCTCACTGACAAGATCACATTGATCGATGTGCCCGGCCATGAGAAATTTGTAAAGAATATGATGGCCGGTGTGAGCGGTGTAGATGCTGCCCTGTTGATCATTGCCGCAGATGACGGAGTGATGCCCCAGACTCGTGAACATTTCGATATCCTGAAACTACTGGGAGTCAAAAATGGTGTGATAGCATTGAATAAAATCGACCTGGCAGATGAAGAATGGTTACAACTGGTCGAAGCTGATATCATGGAAATGGTGGCCGACTCATTCCTTGAAAATGCCCCTGTGATACGGGTCAGTGCCGAGAAAAATGCAGGATTTGATCAGCTGAAAGTTGCTCTTGTCGAGATGTGCAAAAAAGTCGCCCCTAAATCAGACAGAGGCATCTTTCGATTGTGGGTAGATCGCGTTTTTACCATCAAGGGCTTCGGTACTGTTGTAACCGGAACCGTCTCCTCCGGCTCTGTTAAAGTCGGCGAGACCCTTGAGCTTCTGCCCGTCGGGAAAAAGGTAAAAATTCGCGGACTGCAGACACATTCACAATCTGTTGATGAGGTTACTCTTGGTGACCGGGCTGCCATCAATTTACAGGGCATCGAAAAGGAAGAGGTCAGCCGAGGCTTTCAGCTATCAACCGCAGGTTATTTTCAAACGACATCCAGAATAAGCACTCAAATTATGCTTTTACAAAGCGCCTCGAAATCCGTTCAACAGAACCAACGCTTGAGGATCCACGCTGGAACGCAAGAGGTTATGGGAAGAATTTCTCTCGTAGACTGTAAAATACTTGACCCCGGAATGGAGACTCCTGCCATCTTGCGACTGGAATCTCCCCTCATAACCAGTAAGGACGACCGCTTTATTATCAGAACTTATTCACCGGTCATTACCATTGGGGGCGGTGTTGTTCTCGATGTTCAAGTTGCTGATAATTGGAAAAAAGCAAGACGGGATGTCCTGACCATGATGACCGCATCCGAAACTAAAAAGATAGAATTAGTATTAGGAAACAACCTATATTCACCGGTAACGGATGTACAAGCCCGTGTCAGATTGGGACTGGCAAAGGACCGGATTGAGGCCATGGTCCTGGATAACCCGGCACTCGACAGGATTGAACATCATGGCAGCCAGTGGATTGTTACAACCCAACAGATGGAGATAGTTCAAAAGTCTATTCTTGACTTTCTGGATGAGTATCACCGCAACAATCGCCATCGTACGGGAGCAACCAAGGAAGAAATACGGCAGCATTTTCAAGGTGATCAAAGATTTTTTGATTACCTGTTGAAAAAAATGGAAACCGCTTCAAAAATAACCAGGGATGGAGAGAGTATTTCCCTTCCCGAGCATACGATAAACCTTACACAGTCTGAAAAAGAAACAACAAAAAAATTATTAGGTATCCTGAATGCTGAAGGATTTTCTTCTTCATCCATTTCTGATCTTGCCCTTGCCTGTAGCAAATCTGCCAAAGAGGTTAAATTACTACTGGATATCGCCGAAAAATCAAAAATCATTCTGCGGCTCGAAGGCAACCTCGTTTTTTCCAGAGAAAATTTTGAAAAACTTAAAACCAAGGTACTCAATCATTTTAAACATTCTGGCGAACTGACTGTCGGTGATTTCAAGGATATGGCGAATACATCCCGAAAATATGCTGTGCCGCTCCTGGAATATTTTGACAAATTAAAAATTACTTACCGATCGGGCAATGTCCGCAAGCTGGTGCCGTAAGCGGGATATCAGATGGCAGGAATCAAGGGTCAGACACCGGTAATGAAACAATTCAGGGAAGCTAAAAAAGCCCACCCCGGTACACTCATGCTTTTCAGAATGGGTGATTTTTATGAGACATTTGAAAATGATGCGGTTACTACGGCTTCCATTTTAGGGATTACACTCACCAAACGGGCTAATGGTGCCGCCTCCAGCATACCCCTGGCTGGATTCCCTTATCATGCACTGGAACAGCACTTGTACAAACTCCTCAAAGCCGGGCACCGTGTTGCAATTTGCGAACAAGTAGAAGACCCAAAACTTGCCAAAGGAATTGTCAAACGTGAGGTGGTGGAAGTGGTCACTCCGGGCACCGCGCTCTCTGAAAAATATCTGGATCAACGCAAAAACAACTATTTGGCCAGTCTCATCTTTGGAAAAGAACAGTTCGGGTTAGCACTTTTAGATCATTCTACGGGGGAATTTCTTGCAGGAGAATGGCCGCTCCAAAATTTGATGAATATCATCAAACAATACGACCCTGCTGAGATCATTTTGCCAGAATCACAGGAGAGCAAATTAAAAAGCATCAAAGGCCTGCAAGAATATTTTTACACTAAATATCCCGATTGGCAGAGTGATTTTTCCACGACGTACGAAAATTTGACGGAACATTTCAAAACTGCAAATCTGAAAGGCTTTGGCATTGAAGAATTGCCTCTGGCCATTTCAGCTGCCGGCGCTAATTTTTATTATGTTGACCAGAATTTTAAAGGCCGCACCCGGCACATCACCTCAATCTCACACCTTCAGGATCATCACATCATGGGAGTTGATGCTTTTACGTTGAGAAATCTGGAGGTTTTCAAATCGCTATCCTCTCAAGGGACTCACGGCACATTGATCAGTGTGCTTGATAAAACCATGACTGCCATGGGCAGCCGTCTGCTGAAAAATTGGCTCTGCAGACCTCCTGCAGTCTCTGATCAAATCAAACAAAGATTGGATAGAGTCGAACAATTGGCAAATGACCCCGAACTGGTTACCGATATTCGTAAAAATTTGAAAGAGACCGTTGACCTGGATCGCGTCATTGCAAGATTATCCACTCACCGGTCAACTCCCAGGGACATCTTGCAGTTGGGTAAAACAGTAAAATTGCTGCATGAAATTAAAATTGTTTTTTCAAATCAGCAGTCCGCTATCAGTGATTTACTGTCAAACCTGCGGGATATTTCTCAAATAATAAAGCAGATCTTTAAGACACTCTCCCCCGAGCTGCCAATCAATCCTAAAAAGGGCGGATACATTGCAGCCGGATTCTCTCCCGAATTAGAGCAATATCGGGAATTATCCAAAAATGCGAATGACTGGCTGGTAAATTATCAGCTTGAAGAGCAAAAAAAGACCGGTATCAACAGTCTGAAAGTAAGTTATAATAAAGTCTTCGGATATTATATTGAGGTTACGAAAAGTCAGAGCATAAAAGTCCCCGATGATTACATCCGCAAACAGACTCTTGTTAATGCTGAACGCTATTTTACGCCTGAATTGAAGGATTATGAGGATAAAATTCTAAATGCAGACGATAAAGTCAGACAGTTGGAGAGTCGCTATTTCCTCGAATTGAGTGAAAGTATTCTGGAAAATGCACATGATATTCAACATAATAGCCATATTCTGGCACAACTGGATATTGCGATTGCAATGGGGTTTGTGGCGGAGCAAAACAACTATACCCGACCTCATATTACTGAAGATGATGAAATCGTATTGAAAGATAGCAGACACCCGGTAGTGGAAAAGCTTCTACCTCTGGGAACCAGTTTTATCCCAAACGATTTGACTGTAAACTGTTCCGAAAATCAGATTGGCATCATCACGGGCCCCAATATGGCT
Source organism: uncultured bacterium (assembly GCA_964543505.1). Taxonomy (GTDB): domain Bacteria; phylum Fidelibacterota; class Marinisomatia; order SCGC-AAA003-L08; family JACNLC01; genus JAADGM01. The sequence goes on from CAZIYQ010000124.1 coordinate 7,916, forward strand.
GGAAAGAGTACCTTTTTGCGTCAGGTCGGCTTGATTGTGCTGATGGCGCAAGCAGGTTCTTTTGTCCCCGCTGAGTCGGCGAGGATAGGTGTGGTGGATAAACTTTTTACCCGGGTCGGAGCCAGTGATAACCTAGCCGGAGGTGAATCAACCTTTCTTGTCGAGATGAATGAAACTGCCAATATTCTGAACAATGCAACACCAAAAAGTCTGATCCTGTTGGACGAGATAGGCAGGGGAACATCTACCTACGACGGACTTTCTATTGCCTGGGCAGTTGTAGAATATTTACACAATAATCATAAAATTGCCGCCAAAACCCTGTTTGCTA
>CAZIYQ010000125.1:0-8060 GCA_964543505.1 uncultured bacterium
ACAATGTGACATTATCGAGAGCTGCTTCGATAATTTTCCGGATATCAAGAAACTTATTATCGGCCTCGTACACAAAAACTCGATCCACACTGCGAAATCCGGTCAAGTCCCCTTTAACATATTTTCCTATCTCATCAGTGACCTCAGCAGCCAAATCTCGGTTGCCGTGTAACTCTATCAATTTGACCGTATCGGCAGAGCGTTTGACCGTAAAATAGGCTTCCAAAGCATTGTTTTCAATCAGTAGAATTTGATCGAGATTGTATTTACCCATACGCCATATCATGTATGATTTAAGCTCTCCGGCCTTGAAACAGTATCTCGCACAATTCTCAGCAGAGAATATCCCAATACTCATAAAACGGACTTCACCCTTTAATTGCCGGGTGGATTCAACAATGGTTTGCTTGATCGTTTTGGGAATATGAATATTCAGGTACATCTCGAGACCAGGGGCAAAGGGATAATGGAAAGTGTTGATCACTTCCTGAAATTTCTCATCCTGCGATTGATTCACCTGCCACGCCAACATGTCCACCGGGTCCACAGATTTGGGTGCAGGTGTAGTTGAAATAAATACTTTTGAAGAATCGAGTGAGAATGCAAACACCGGTACATCAAGCGTTATTTTGGCTTTTATGGCAGTGATGAGCTGGTTAACTGAAGCAACCGTATTAAAATCAAAATCTGATAGGGTTAAATTCCCATACCCCGTCACAAGGGGACCGCTGTCTGATGGAGACCAGTGCAGATAATTAAAAGCGTTATACGCCTGTGAGATGGCAAGCAATGGGCCTCTCCTTATTTTTCAGCCCAGCTTTTTACTCCATCAACGATTTCTCCGTGATTCCCTGATTCATATTTAAACAGAATATATTTTGATTCTTTATAATCTGGCGGAACTGGACTGCGCACGATAAAGACATCTCGCTCCGGGTCAGATTTATCAATTTCCAGATAATAGGGATTTCCGGATAACGGACAGACCAACAAAGCTGGTGTGAGATGGTATTTATCTCGTAAATAATCTGTAAAATCTTCTACGCGCTTCGTAACTTCCATGCCAATAACTTCCTGGAAGAAGGGATTTTCTCTTTTTGCAGCAATTTCGTTTTCGTTAACATGTAAAGTATCCAATCCGCCATTATCAATATTGATCTGTGTGACATGGAAAATAGTATCTACAAAAGTCTTTTTCAAAATCTGAGCATGGCTAAAGGTTGTATCGATACGATGCTCGATTCCCCGGGTCATGTTCACGATATAATCTTTGTTATTCAGGTGGATGGTCTGTTCACCAACAAAAAGTGTATCGGCTATGAGAGAATCCATGGCAGCTTCCACCAATGAGAAAAGTTCTTCCCCATTTGTGGTATAATTCCCGGTGAGTTCTTTATAGAACTGTTCCGCATCATTGATGATGGTCATCCGATGTCGACTTTCACGCCGGTCTTTAACTTCCTGACGCCAGATGGCACTGGGAATATAGATTACGACCAGTAATACAATAACACTCAACAGGATCCCCCAGTCAAGGATGCTGATTTTACGTTCAATGGATTTTTCGTTTGTCAATTCAGTATCCCCCCAGCTATAATTCAATAAATGGTAGTATTTTATTCAAAACTGATTCACCGATCCCCTTAACTTTAACCAATTCATCTGTATTCTTGAATTCACCGTTTACTTCCCGGTAGTCAATAATTCTCATCGCCAGTGTGGGACCGATTCCCGGCAACTCGGTTAAACTTATTTCATCAGCAGTATTCACATTAATTACAGAAATTTCACTCTTATTTTTTTCGGGATGAGTCCCATTACTCCCATAAATGCTACTTATTTCTTCTGATACAGCAATTTGTGTCAATGTCTCTGATGGATCGTTTAATAATTTTTCTTTTGCAAAATTAATGATAATTCCTAAGACCAGAAAAGATGAAAGTACAACTGTAATTTTTCTTTCCTGATCCGTAAAATATCTCATGGTTTAAATTTTTTAAATACCGGTGTACTCCCCAGTTCATCTTCCAACTCGTGGAGTAGTTTTTTTAATTTCCCGGAGACTTTGGTCGGTGTCACAATCTGGATTTTTACCAGCTGATCACCCTGTCTGTGGCGGTTTAATTCCGGTAACCCTTTTCCCCGGAGTCGCAGAATCTGTCCGGATCTTATTCCAGGCGGTATTTTTAGCTTGACCTTCCCGGCAAGAGTCTGGACCTCCAGATTGATGCCCAGCACAGCCTGTGTATATTGCAAATCGACTTGCAGGATCACATCATTACCATCTCTAATGAAAAGCGGATGCTCTTTTTCCTCGAAGTAGATGATAAGGTTTCCCGGAGGTGCACCTTTTGGTCCGTAATTCCCTTGACCTTGTTTGGTCATGTAGTTACCGATAGAGACCCCGGCCGGGATATCGATATCAACGGAGCTGGCAGCCCGAACAACACCCTCCCCCCGGCAATTTTTGCAGGGATCGGAGATCACCGTTCCCATTCCTTTACACTGATAGCAGGGTTGAATGTTGACAATTTGACCCAGCAAAGATCTCTGGACCTGCCTGACTTCACCAGTACCGTGACACGCTGGGCACGCTTTGGGCTGACTGCCTGCTCTGGCACCGGAGCCATGACAATCATCGCAGGGTTCGAGTCTTTTTAATTTGATCGTTTTTGTGACACCTTGATAAATCTCCTCCAAGGTCAACCCGATGGTGATTTTCTGATCTGTGCCTCTGCGCTGGCCTCTACGGCGCTGACCGCCTCCCCTGCCACCGAATAAATCTCCGAAACCAAAATCACCGAAAATATCTCCAAATGAAGAAAATATATCCTCCATATTGTTGAAATGGACACCGCTCTGTTGAAAGCCATTACCATCAAGACCCGCTTTACCAAATTGGTCATACCGGGCTTTTTTGTCCGCATCACTCAAGACGGCATAAGCTTCCGCCGCCTCTTTGAATTTCGCTTCGGCGGTTGCATCATTGGGATTGCGATCCGGGTGATACTTCATTGCAACCTTGCGGTAAGCTTTTTTAATCTCATCAGCAGTAGCAGTCTTGCTGACTCCCAGTAAGTCGTAATATTCGCTCACTTGGTCACAGCCTTTTTGGCTTTGCTGACAATCACCTTGGCATGCCGGATGACCCTGTCATGATATTTATACCCTTTTTCGAATTCTTCCAGGATCGTATCTTCATCGGCTTCACCGGATTCGCGGCTCATGAGGGCTTCGTGCAGTTCCGTATCAAATTTTACGCCCACTGATTCAAAAGGACGGATGCCATTCTCCTGCAATAGTTTATCGAATTTATCCCTGACCATCACAATACCTTCAAGTAGTGGGTTTTTGCCTGATTTTGTCACAGGGGTCGAGGCGATTGTTCTATCCAGATCATCTAAAACCGGCAGGATTGAAGATGCAAATGCTTCACAGGAATATTTGATGAGCTGGATGCGATCCTTGGCTGTCCGACGTTTGTAATTGTCGAATTCAGCCAATAGACGAACATTTTTTTCCTTCACTGCATCCCGTTCCGTAATCAGATCAATAACCTGCTTTTCCAGTGACGCTATTTTTTCTTTTAGCGCAATTATTTTCTTATCCGCAGATGATATTTTTTTGGCTCGGGATTTTGGCTTTTTGCCAGTCGCATCTAGGGTGCTTTTTGCCATGTTTTCGTATCTTATCCTTATGAAATATTTCTAAAATCAAGGTCACAAATTTACTTGGCTCATATCTTTCCAACCAAGTTGTTTGAAATCTCAAATGACTGACTTTTTAACCGCTTTTTTTCTGGAGTTAGAGTGATGTCGGCGTCAGAAAGTTACACCAATTTTTGCGGGAATCGTGTTGGTTAGCTGGTTGGATTGCGACCAGCGTATTTCAGTGATTCGGATGAAAGATAGAGCCTTTAATTTACCAGGTCGGGAGTACATAATCCGCAATATTCACAGGGCGCATGCGGCTGCCCCATGAGCCGGGGAGGTCTTCAAAAACACCGCGGCATTTCTCATTACAGAATTCGCAGTTACCATCTGTTGTGAGGTGCCAGTCCTGCACATTGTAGCCGCTCCTCCGTATCAAAATTTTAGTGCACTTATGGCAAATTGTGTTTGCCCCGGTCTCATCATAGACATTCCCTGTATATACATAATGCAGTCCTTCTGAAAGTGCAATTTGACGGGCATTTCGCAGAGTTGACAAAGGTGTAGGTGGGGCATCCATCATTCGGTAAGCCGGGTGAAAAGCTGTGAAATGGAGCGGAACGCCTGGACCCAGATTATCGGCGATCCACTGACATTGCGCCTTAAGCTGCGCCGGCGAGTCATTTTGCCCGGGGATCAGCAGGGTTGTGATCTCCAGCCAGATGTCTGTTTCCAGCACAATATAGCGCAGCGTATCAAGAACGGGTGCAAGAGAGGCGGAACAGTGTTTTTGATAAAAATCTTCAGAGAATCCCTTCAAATCCACATTGGCCGCATCCATGAAAGCAAAGAATTCCTTACGGGCTTCAGCATTGATATAACCGGCGGTGACAGCCACCGATTTAATGCTTCTCTCCCTGCAGGCTTTGGCGATATCAACGGCATATTCCAAAAAAATGACAGGGTCGTTGTATGTATAGGCCACACTCCTGCAGTCCAGCAAAGCCGCTGCATTGGCAACTTGCTCGGGTGTGGCCAGGGCCTGCAGCCGATCCATCTCGCGGGACTTACTCATGTCCCAATTCTGGCAGAATTTACAGGTCAGGTTGCAGCCGGCTGTGCCAAACGAAAGAACCGGCGTGCCCGGCAGGAAATGATTCAGTGGTTTTTTCTCGATAGGATCAATGCAGAAACCGGACGACCGTCCATAAGTCGACAGGATCATCTCGTCGGCATGCCGCTGGCGGACGAAACAGAGACCGCTTTGCCCCTCATTGAGAAGACAATACCTGGGACAAAGGTCACACCGCAGTTGGCCGTCATCCAGAGCATGCCAGTATCGGGCAGTGAAGGGCATCTTATTCACCGAATTCCACCGTATGATAACGTTCTATTTGCAAGTCATCAGACCAGAAATTGGCAGAGAGGCCGGCTTTACGTTTGAGCTGGCCTAAAAATTCCCGGGGGGTCTGAAGAGATTCCCAGACGCTGGGCAGAAAAGTACCGCCGTGCCCCTGTGCGGAAAGCACCAAACCATCAACCCCCGGCTTAAGCTGCCGCAACAAATCTTCCTGAGACCTGAATTGAAGAGCTTCGGGTTTGGTCAAAACCGATATTGAAATCGTAACTTCGGGCAGTTCGGGGGCAGTCAGCGGCGGGAACCGAAAATCCGAAAAAGCCGCCGAGTAGGCATTTTCGACTACATCCACCAACAGAGGACGAGTGGCTCTCAGGCGTCCGATACAGCCCTTCAATTCCCCAGCGATCCGCAGAGTCACAAAAGATGATCCAATATGGGCAGCACTCCCGGTAAGTTCGGATTTCGTAACCGTCAAACAGCGATTGTGTTCCAAACCCCAGGAGATGGACCGTCTGGCATACTGCAGCAGCTGGCGCTGTACTGCCGGTGACAGACTCATCTGCGAATCAGATGACATTTGGGGTCTCAAAAAAAACCCAGGCACCATAGCCTACTACCCGATCCATATCCCCACGCATGTCTCCGGAATTTCGCAGATCCAGTCTTTTGACAGTAAGATGGTATTTCCGGCCCGCAATAAGCAGCCCTGCAACGGCAATACCACCACAGGCTGAAGACTCCTCTAACTGATCTGCATCCAATTGTTCGATGATAGTAGCCGTCTCTGCGTCCATTATTCTGGCCTCATCATAAGTATGATAATGGCTCAGATCAGAGCTGATGACCAGGAGTGTTCGCGGGATCTTCAAACAATATTCTATGATTCGGGCAGTATCCTTCGGTTCGGCCTGACCAAAAACCAAAGGGATTATGGAAAATTCATCCAGCACCTCCTGGAGAAATGGTAATTGAACCTCGAGACAATGCTCCTTTGAATGTGCCGCATCAAAGGGCTGAACAAAAGGGCATTCCTTTTCCAGCTCTTCCTGCATCATTTTATCGAGGGGAATATCACCGAGACATGTCCTGAAAAACTGGTAAGACGAACTTGCCACACCGCTAAAACCCACGCGATGGCTCGGTCCCAGGAGTACGACCCTATCAATTGCCTGCGAATATTGCTCAATAGTTTTATAAGCCGAGGCGGCAACCGGTCCTGAATAAAGATAGCCTGCATGGGGCGAGATTACTGCTTTGGGTTCAGACAGGGCAGGGACGATGGCTGAATGAAGATATTTACGGATTTCCCGGGTGAGTATTTCCGGGTTACCCGGATAAAATAAATCGGCAACGGCTGGTCGTCTTATCGTATTTTGTGTCATGATCTCCTCAATTTTATTGTGGATGCTGACGAATAAAAATTGTCATTTTGAGCAGGAATTCCTAAATTTTTTCGAATTCCCCTTTGAAATATTACAACAGCTCATTGGATTTTTCAATCTATACATTTTTCGATTTTGACCGTGTAAAATTCTTTCTGTAAAAGTGGATTGGAAAAGTGAGGTTCAGGATTCTCTAAATTAGGATAACAGAAAAAAAGTATAATCGCCTCACCCCAAAATCGCATCAATCACCATGACGATATCGATGATGTCGATCTGCCCCGAGTAGTTCACATCGCCGGACAGAAACTGCTCCTCTTCCGGCTCCGAGTACCCCAGCACGAAATCGATGTACATCACAAGATCGCTCACATCCAGAATACCATCGCCGTTCACGTCGCCAAAGAGGATATCTGCTACTACCTGGATGTAATCGGTTTTTATCTCTTCATCGCTGCCCGTCTCATCATAGACGGTGAGGGTTACCGTATAAACGCCGTTGATCTGGTAGGTGAACTCAGGGTTCGGTTCGGTGGAGTCGATGATGCCGTCGCTGTTGAAATCCCACTCATAGGAAGTGGGGTTGCCCTGCGGGACAGCCGTGAACTGCACGGTTACCGGTGCATTACAGTTTCGAACATCGTCGGCGAAGTTAGTAGATCAGCTGGCTGCGGCGGGAATACAGGCGATCGAAGGGACTCGTGGACCTCACGACAGACTTCTGTGAAACTTGGCATTTGAGTTGTTTCCGGCTTTTTATGGCCCGGAAGCTCCTGGATATAGCGAATACCTTTAAAATGCTGTTTACACAAAATACTGTACACCCCCGATAGCAGGATGTTATTTAAAAAGAGTAGGCAGGTCGCATTCTCTTTAGATCAACCCCAAGATTGGTGTGGTCGAGGCAGTCCCTCGGCACAAGATTTCTAAATTCCTCCAACCGATAACAAAAGTGTGGCTGTAAAAATAGACCAATGCAGTTTTTTACTCCTAATTGTTGGGCTCATCAATTGTAATTTTCCCCATCAAATGAGTAATATTTCACAAATATTGGCATCAGACCCAAAGCATTTTATGATTCTCAAAACAGCAGGCAAAATAGCTGAACAAATTGGGGTGCCCGCTTACGTGGTGGGAGGATTCGTACGGGATGCCATCATGAATCGGCCCACAACCGATATCGACCTGATGGTTGAGGGAGATGGTATTGCATTTGCCCGGCAGCTATCGGAAGAATTAAAAACCGGCAATATTGTCATCTATGAACGCTTCGGAACTGCTCTGATCCCCAATGGGGAAATCGAGATTGAAGTCGCCACTGCCCGAACCGAAAAATATAGGCCTGACTCCCGTAAACCCGAGATCGTTCCCGGTACGCTCAAAGAAGACATGTCCCGTCGCGATTTTACGATAAATGCACTGGCCGCGTCACTATTGCCGGAGAATTTCGGTGAACTGTACGACCCCTTCGGAGGTCTGCGCGATATGACCGGTAAACGCCTGGTCACACCACTTGAGCCGGACAGTACTTTCAGTGACGATCCCCTTAGAATGTTAAGAGCTACCCGCTTCGCCGCTCAGTTAGATTTTCAGATTGATCCCATTGTTTTCGACAGTATTCGCCGGCAGGCGCAGCGGCTGCAGATCATCTCGCAGGAACGCATCACT
>CAZIYQ010000126.1:0-8045 GCA_964543505.1 uncultured bacterium
GGTCACGAAATTGTAAATCCCGCCAAGACCGTTTTTATCACCGGGATACCAATTTTGCACAGTAGAATATTTTATTTCGGCATTTTCAAGGGCAACCAGTTCAACGACGGCAGCATGCAATTGATTTTCATCCCGCATCGGTGCCGTGCAACCCTCCAGATAACTCACATAAGCATCGTCATCCGCCACGATAAGAGTTCGTTCAAATTGGCCGGTGTTCGAGGCATTAATGCGAAAATAAGTAGATAATTCCATGGGGGACCGCACCCCTTTTGGTATGTAAACAAAAGACCCGTCACTGAAAACTGCAGCATTTAAGGCCGCAAAAAAATTATCCCCTGCCGGAACTACAGAGCCAAGATATTTTCTAACCAGGTCAGGGTGTTTCTGAACGGCCTCAGAGATGGGCATGAAGATGACACCGGCTTTGGCCAGCTCGGCCTTAAAGGTAGTGGCGACGGATACGGAATCGAAGACTGCATCCACGGCAACTCCCGCTAAAAGTTTCTGCTCGTCGAGAGGTATTCCCAATTTTTTATAGGTGTCCAGCAGCTCGGGATCAACTTCATCAAGACTGCTGAGGCTGTCCTTTTTTTTAGGAGCAGCAAAATAGCTGATCGACTGGTAATCTACGGTATGATAGTGTAATTTGGGCCACTTGGGTTCCTGCATTTTCTGCCAGGCTGCATAGGCTTTCAGGCGGTACTGCAGCAGCCAGTCCGGTTCATTCTTTTTGAGAGATATCAAGCGGATCACATCTTCATCCAGTCCCGGTGGAATTTTATCCTGCTCGATGTTGGTAACAAAACCATACTTGTATTCTTTATTGGTAAAATCGCTGATTATTTTATGGTCGTCATTCATATTGTTCGGTACTTTAACCTAAAGTGTGATATCATCCAGTGTAATATTTCCAAAAATGGATCTGATATTGTTGTTAATCTGTGTGATGGGCTTCCGGATATTACAGATGCTGTCCCGGTCACAATCCTCATCGAGATTACAGTCTGAAATACCCACAGGGCCCTCTATTAATTCAAAAAAGTCGATGAGGGTGATATCTCCCAGTTTGGCATGAATGCGATATCCGCCCCGGGGTCCCTGAACAGCGGTGACGATGGATGCCCTAGCCAATAACTGGAGAATTTTTGCCAGTAACTGATAGGGAATCCCGTATTTTTCGGCAATGATCCTGGCACTGCACACCGCGTCATCCCCGGCATTTTGAATGTGCCGAAGAGCGATTAAGGAGTATTCGACTTTGCGGGTCAGTTTCAACATAATGTTTTTATCTTGTGACGCATAATCAAAATTAAAGGATTCGTTTATGATGGCACAAGGATTTAATACGATAATTATAGTCGTAGTTAAAAATCAATTGAGAACTACTTGTATTTGAGCGGTAAAATGAGGGTGAATATGATAAAACCTGCGTATAAAAACATTGTGCTTAATATCATTAAAGTTTTTTAGATATCGGCAGATCTATAGTTGCTATAGAACCCTTAATCCCCATAAACAAAATGTTAAGAAGTGAGGTACACTACGGGCAGGACAAATTACCGGGAATTCAAAAAATGCGGCAGAGAACCCAATGGTGCACAGGTTGAGCATCTGGGCGTCTGCCCTGCCTCTGTTAAAACCAAAGTCGATGGTTTCAATCATGGCAAGGACCGTTGCAGAGGCTTGTTGGCCCCTTACAGGACTTTTAATGGAGCTGTTGTCCAGGGTAGTTTTGCCATGAAATTATCCAACTGTATGCCCTGTGATTTCTATCAATTGTTGACATTTAAACTTCACCTACCCTGATGTTCTCATGGCAATACCTGTTGGATATCCATCGACCCAAAGAAATTTACCTCACTCGAGAAAGCCCGAACTGCCCTTCACATAACATTACCCACACAACAGGCAGAAAGAGAAAATGGCAATTGTCAGTAATTTGTGACAAAGATTCCTCCTTGAGATGCGATAATATCATCCTCATTTGATAATTGAAATTTTTAATAATTGTATTTTAATTAGTTAAATTTTAATTACCTGATGGTCTGATGTTTGCCTAAATAGTATAGAATATATGGGTGAATTACATCCATTCGAAAGAGGGTCAGGGAGAAATGTAATTGTCTCCCGGCTTCTTTTGATTTATAAAAGCTCTGCATATTAATCATCAGGGCAAAATTTTTCAGGAGTCGTAAATGAAATTAAAAAAATATTTTTTAAACATCCCGCTGTTGTTTATTATATTTTATTTATCCTGTTCACCGGATGAAAAATCTCTCACTGCACCTTTCGATAAGCCGGATAATTTTTTAAGGATCAGTAATTTTCAGATTGGCAGCTCGCAGCTGGTAGCCAATATAGATACCACAACAGTAGCCGCAACAATTCTTAATTCAAATGATGAACCCGTCAGTGGAATTCGAGTAGAATTTACTGCCACAACCGGTGAGGTGATCTACTCCGATACCAGCTCCTCTGCTTTGTCCGGGATGGATGGAAAAGCATCTGCTGAGTATGTCCCCGGTGCTGATTATGGAGAAAATTCGCTTTATGTTTCTGCCGGTGCCGCAATGGATACCCTAACCGTAACGATCTCTCCACAGGAACTGACATTGATCGTGACTCCCTCCGAAACTGAAATCCTTGGCGATGGCGAGGCCGAGACCGATTTGACTATTTCAATGATCGATCAGTACAGCGGTGCTTTGCCAGGTTTAGAAATACAATGCAGTACAGATCACGGAATGCTGTCGGATGAATCAATGATGACAGATGCAGACGGCCTGGCAATGACCACGCTCACGAGTACCGGGACTGTAAGCGATGTAGATGCAACCGTAAGCTGCCAACTCACCAATGACGAGACCATTGCAGGGACTGCAGTTGTAAAATTTACCGGGCTCACTTTGGAAGTCACCACCGAGGCAGAATTTTTCGAAAGTGATCAGGGAAGTATTCTCATTACCGGGTTTATGCATAAGACAACGACCGGGGAACCCGTGTTCGGTGAGATCGTGAACTGGATGACCAGTCAGGGAACAATCGACCAATCTTCGCAGACCGATGCAGATGGTATTGCAACGGCCCAGCTAATCCCCATTCAAGGGCAAACAGGGGAGGTCACTGTGACTGCTTCAGTTGGTACAGGTGAAGTCAGCGGTAGCGCAAACCTTTACTTTGTAGCACAGAGCATTTCCAGTATCGAGTTGTTGCCCGGAACAGATCACATCCTTGCCGATGGTGTCTCAAGCTTATTGCTGACAGCGACGGCACTGGACGAAGCCGAAAATCCTGCAGCCTTCGTTAATTTGCAATTCTCCACAGGTCAGGGTCATTTTGCCGATGGAACCCAAAGTATTAGTGTTCTCACCGACGGTCAGGGCTCTGCTGTTGCAGAATTGATCAGTGCGGCCAGTGTGAATGATGTTGACGTCTCTGTCTCTGCTTTCGCGGAGATTGATCCCAATGTCATTGCGAATACTTCAGTCAGATTTCGTGGAATTACTTTTTCCATTACCTCACAAATCGATACGCTGATTGCGGATGGCACAACCGTGACGGAGATCACCGCACAGGCCAGGGAGACTTCCAATGGGAATCCCCTTGAAAATCAAACGGTGTACTGGAGCACGACCATGGGGGTCATCCTGGGGTCATCAGAAACCAATTCCTTCGGATTTACCTCCACCCAGCTCATGAGCAGTTATGAAGATGGTCATGCTGTTATCGAAGCAGCCTTAGGAGACGGGATCAGCGACACATTGGAGTTTGAATTTGTTACCTTGAGTATTGCCCATCTTGATCTCACTGCTTCGGAGTCCAGCATTGTGGCAGACGGTATTACAGGAGTTGACATCGATATCACTGCGGTGGATGAAGTTGGTAATCCCATAGATGGGGCTACCATTGCTCTGACAACCGAGCAAGGCACATTTGAAAATGGTGAACAATCTCTAGAACTATCAACCGGCGGCAATGGATCGGCCACGGTCACCCTGACTGGACCTGCAAGCAGTAGCGACCTAATGAGTGCAGTGCACGCGGCAGCGCTTAACAATGAGACTATTGCAGCAGAATTACAGATTGGATTCAGAGGCATCTCTTTTTCCATAACGAGTGATTTTGATGCTCTTATTGCTGATGGAGAAACCAATACTCCGTTTTATGCTTTGGTAAAAGAAACGACCAATGGGAATGCAGTGAGCAATGCCACCGTAAACTGGGCGACAACAATGGGTGTTATAACCGCTGAATCACAGACCAGTTCGCTAGGGGTAGCTCATGCAACTCTGGTGAGCAGTTATGAGACAGGAGAAGCAGTTATTTCTGCCACCTTCGGTAACGAGCTTTCCGACGACCTATCAATCCAGTTTGTTGAATCCGGCGTATACGATGTAAGTTTTACATCCTATCAAAACAGTATTCCTGCCGATGGTGTATCAACGATTACTTTTACAGCCCTGGCGACAGATGCCATCGGTGTTCCCATTGAGAATTCCCCCGTAGAATTTGCTACTGGAAACGGTTCTTTTAATAACGGCCAGCAGACCTATCAAACCAGCTCCAATCCTGATGGCATTGTTTATGGTACGCTTTCCGGAATTGCAAGCGCGGTGGATGTTCATAACCTTGTGAGTGTGACTGCTATCAATAATCCTGCTGTCAACGATACGATGACCGTTACTTTCAGAGGCATCACGATTACCATCACAACAGAAGTCGATACATTGATTGCAGATGGTGAAACCGTAACGAATCTCTCTGCACTGGTCACGGAAACCACATCACTCAGCCCTATCACCGGTGAGGATGTTTACTGGTCCACAACACTGGGACAAATTGATGATTCATCGCTAACGGATCAGTTTGGAATCGCCACGGCACAATTGACCAGCAGTCCCTTAGCGGGCTCTTCGGTTTTGGAGGCACACCTCTGGGGCGGTCTTTCAGATGACCTGCAAATTGAGTTTATTCCCCTTGCTATTGCATCCATTGCAGCGTCAGCTTCCGCCACAACAATCTATGCAGACGGTGCCAGCACGGCAACATTTTCGGTGACTGCCTATGATGAGCGGGGGCATATCATGCAGGGAGAACCCATCCATTTTACAACAGACTTGGGTCTGTTTACCAACGGTGAAGAAGAAATCGAGATCAACACTGATGAGGATGGAGTAGCCACAGCCGTTCTCACCAGCACCCCCAGTAGTTCAGATATTTCTGCAAGCGTTTATATTTATGCCACAAACGACCCTACAATATTTTCCGCATTTGACATTCTCTTGCGGGGAATCACCATTTATATTGACTCTGAAGTAGACACACTCCTGGCAGACATCAATACGGTTACCCCAATAACGGCTTACGTGGTTGAAACCTCAACCGGGAATCCCGTCGTCGGTGGAAATGTTACCTGGAGTACAACGCTAGGACAAATCCCAGAAATTTCCTATACTAATGATTTTGGAGAAACCACTGCCGAACTGATCAGCTCTGACGAGGTTGGATTGGCAGAGATCACCGCCTTGTTTGGAAGCTGCGGCACAGATCAGGAAAATTGTTTATCCGCATCTATCAGCTGTTATTTCGTGGGGTACCAGATTCCAACTTATTTGATATTGACAGCAGGCTCACCCGATGACAACCAGGATGGAACTGTTTCAACACCTATAACAGCCATCCTGACGGATCAAAATTCATATGGTATCGCCAATTACAACATTAATTTTTCCGTTCTTCCAAATGGCTGGGGTGTACTCGAACCGCCCAGTGATATGACAAACGCTAGCGGTCTGGCAAGCACAAACTTTATATGGGATAGCGACCATGCCTTTGAGTCCGTGGTCATTACGGCTACGGCTTACTCTGAAACGGGCGATGTTACCTCTATCTTACCTTTAACACTAACACTTTCACGGGGGAATTAATGAGATGAAAAAATTAATTTTACTCGCACTCATACTTACCCTTGGGCTATCCGCTACGGATGAAGTCGTTTTTGACTATTACGGACTCGAAGGGATTAGCGGGAACCGGAAACTCAAGACATTTGAATTAAATTATCAGGGAGCAATGTTTACTTCACTCTTCAGGTATCAGGGTGCATATTTTGGATATTTCGGAGTCGGAGTTGCTGATGTTACTATTCCGTCTATTGATGATGAAACCTCTGATCTGAAAAGCCACTCATCGCTGATGGGTGATCTTGAATTTGTAAAGCCGTCAAAATGGCTTTTCATATCCGGCGGTGCTCGATATTTTAATATTAAGGGCGATATCCACAGAAACGGTATGGACTATTTGCAGGAAAATAATTATTCCCTGATAGAATTTCCCCTTGGAGCAGGAATTCACTACACCTATAAATTCATAACCGGGATGGTGGGTGTTCAAAAATCCTTCTATTACGGACAAAATGATCTCAATAAATACGCAACTGATACAGGCGGCAGAGTCATTATCAATCATGAAAAAATTACTTTTTCGGATGTAAATGCAATGTACTATTACCTGAATTTGTCTTTTACTATTTTGGATAATTACTACCTTGGCGCTCGGGGAGCATTTAATGGTTCCGATGATTACTCGCTTAGTCTTACCCTGGGGACCAGTTTAAAATTGAGAAAATAATGGCTATTCCAAAGCTTTCCGGAGTACCTGCAATATCCGTAAAGCAGATGCAAAAGGTGGATCATATCATGATCCAGGATTATCGCATTACGCTGGTACAGATGATGGAGAATGCAGGCCGCCATCTGGCAGATCTCGCCAGACAACTTCTCGGTGGTTCCATCGTGAATAAAAATATTACTGTCGTGGCCGGATCCGGTAACAACGGCGGTGGTGGATTGGTAGCAGCCCGCTATCTCTCAAATTTTGGTGCTGAAGTAACCGTACTGCTGGGCACTCCTGAACGGAAGCTAAAAGCCATCCCACTACTGAGATGGCAGACGATCGACAAATTACCCGTTAAGTCTATTGCTGATGCGGATGAATTTCCCCAGTATCTTTTTAAAGAGGCTCATCTGATCGTGGATGCCGTAATCGGATATGGTCTCAACAGTGAGCCGAAAGGTAAAGCCGCGACGGTAATAGATATGATCCTCGCATCTGAAAATCCGAGAGTTCTGTCATTGGACATTCCTTCAGGACTGAATGGTGACTCAGGAATGGCCGCTACATGCTGTGTCAAAGCTTCGGCCACCATGACGCTGGCTCTGCCCAAAACGGGACTGCTTAAGCCCACAGCCAAACCTTATGTTGGTGACCTTTATCTGGCTGATATCGGCGTGCCGCCGTCGCTTTACAGCAAAATCAATCTATCAGATCAAAATCTGTTTATGGATGGACACATCATCCAATTGGTTGATTAGAATACCTCAAGACCTGGCCTGACACTCAAACATAATTCCGCCTTATAACTGAACCATCGAGCCTATTTTTTTGAGCTACCCTCTCGATCCCCATAATAAATTATTGAGTCTATTCGGATAAGATTTAAATCTGAGGGTAGATCAGTTGAAATGGTTAATTCATACTTATTGCATTAGTAATCCATGACTTAAGCCATGGGTTTCCAATAGGTAATTAAATATCTAACCATTTTAATGGTTTCCAGAGATGATGTCAGTAATACCAATATTAACATTCCGGATTGAACTCATAAAAATTTTTAAATAATTCAGAACACCGTTTCATTTGTCATATACGGGACATTCCCGCACTGGTAATCTTCCATAAACTTCCTCCGGAGAATGGAATCGTATTATGAAAGAACAAATGAACAGCAGAATAAAATTAGTGCCGTACCTGATGGGGCTAACTCTCATGGTCCTGACCGGTTTCTCCGGCTGCAAGAGCGATCAATATTTGGTTGACCTGTCCCCGGATACGATACCGGCCGCAGGTACCTGGCTGATAAATGAAAATAATATTTTCTGGGGATGTTCGGGACAGGATTGTATCCCCGCTTTATCGCTCCCCGCCATGGTACCTGTCGGCTCGTCTGCCCTCAATTATCTGAATGATGAAGATCTGGTTGT
>CAZIYQ010000127.1:0-8035 GCA_964543505.1 uncultured bacterium
CAGTGAAAAAGAAGTATTTTAGGTCAACGGCCCATGATGGTGGAGACTGCCACCAGAACATCAGAGACATTGAGAAGACCATCCTCGTTCAGATCCACACATAGATTAAACTGATCATTGATGATTAAATCTACAAGGGTAACCACGTCCAGAATATCTAAAAATCCGTCTCCGGAAACATCGCCGGGCGGATCACAATTTTGGGTCTCTACCGAAAAGGGGAAATCCAGTGAAGCGGATGCCGCGCCATCTGAAAAATCGAAACGAGCAGAATAGTCGCCGGGACTGAGTGTCCCTGTATCATACCCAAAAACAACGCCAGCGGAATATTCGTGATTTTGGGGGATCATTGTAAAATCCTGCCCCAGACTTAGCCGATGAAGGGTCGCCAGATTATGATCAGGGTCATCGTATGAAATCGTCAGGATATTGCTGATCGGGTCAAAGACGGGAGTATTCAAGGAGGGCGCCACATTTCCAGTTTGGAAATTTGTTTCGAGGATCAGCATTGCAGGGTCGGTGTCGTCAAAAATCAGGAAATCAATATCCAGAGTCGTTGAGGCCGTCATCCCCGAAACCAGCAATGCATTCTCCAGATTGGGCCAGTCACCAAAATCAGGGTCATCAGTAATGTAATGAGTGGCAATTGCAAGGTCGAGTACATTTTCAGAAATTGCCCAGTTGATATCTTCGGTGATATACTGATAGTCAATAAATTCACCCGTGGAGGTTCCCCATAATTTCAGCAGTCCCGGATACAGATTTCCAAAGGCCCCGTCCCCATATCCAAGAGAATACACCACCAGCGTGTCAGCCGATAGATCCTGCTCGGGGTTGCTGAACCCTACGCCATACAGAAACCATGGACCGAAAAAGTCACCCTCATAAAAGCCGCCCTCATTTACGGTGATCCGCACAAATAAGGAGTCATCATTATAGGTTGCTGACAGGGCCGATATATCGAGGAATGCGTCGTCCCCGATGACATCCCCAACAGGTTCATCCACTATGGGAATTAGATAATTATCTCCTGGAGGGAATTCTCCTGTGATATTTTTTGGGGATTGGGTAATGATCCCGACACCACTGGCAGCATCTGTCTGTAATTGGAGATACCAGACCGAATTAGATCCTCCTGCAGTAGGAACAGTACAATCCCAGTAATTTTCATAGCCCGGCTGATCGAGCATTGGCTGACAGGACTCCGTAGACCAGGTCTGTTGATCATTCATAGAAACAAAAGCACTTGCAGACTGCAGCGTGAGATCAGGATCTACCGCAAACTGTATTTGAACGGTATCATTCGGAGCGCTGGCATAGAGGTCATTGACGAACCCGATGGTCCGGGAGGACAACGCTCTCTTTTGAAGGTTCTTGTAAAAATTTCTGTAAATCGTTTCCCCGAGTTGGCGCAGTTGGGGTCTGTTCTGCCGGTTTGGCGGGTTGGCTGCGGTAAGCGAACCACTAAAGATGCTGGATGAAAATAGCAGCAAACAGATTTTGATTTGTAAATACCGGCCCATGGTGTTTGTCCAATATTAAGCATTAATGAACATGTGGTTCAAAAAGTTAATCTTTCTTGGGAGCGTCTATTTTTTACAGCGAAAGTTGTGTCGAGATAATCCTGAAGATAATAAACGATAAAGGCTTAAATTTAGCCCAATTTTTTTGAAACAATTTGCGAAGTTTATGTTTAGCATATCATTTTAAACGTATAACAATAAATAGGAGATATAAAGTGATTCGAGTTGAAAACCTTGTCAAACATTACGGAGACGTAAAAGCTGTCAGGGGAATCGATTTTGAAGTCCATGATGGAGAGATCGTTGGCTTTCTTGGTGCAAACGGTGCCGGCAAATCCACGACTCTTAAAATCATGACCGGATATTTAACACCCACATCCGGGAATATTCGAATCAATGATTTGAATATCCTTGACGATTCCCTCGAAATAAGAAAGACAATTGGATATTTACCTGAGCTAAACCCGCTTTATGGCGAAATGATGGTTTATGACTTGCTGGAATTCTCAGCAAATGTCAGAAACATCAAAGGAAAAGCCTACAAAAAAGCCTTATCCCGCGTAATTGAACTCTGCTCTCTTGCAGGAGTAATTCATCGAAAAGTATCTGATTGTTCCAAAGGATTTAAACAAAGGATCGGGTTGGCGAT
Organism: uncultured bacterium; assembly: GCA_964543505.1. Classification (GTDB taxonomy): domain Bacteria; phylum Fidelibacterota; class Marinisomatia; order SCGC-AAA003-L08; family JACNLC01; genus JAADGM01. Next base: position 2,173 of record CAZIYQ010000127.1, read on the forward strand.
GGCCATGATCCACGATCCCGGTATTTTAATTTTAGACGAACCGGTCTCAGGTCTGGACCCTAACCAGATTGTAGAAATTAGAAAACTCATCAAAGAGCTTGGTAAAGAAAGAATGGTGATTATTTCCAGCCACATTCTTCAGGAAATTGAGCTGACGGTGGACAGGATCGTCATTATCGATTCAGGGAAAATTGTCGCTGATGGCACCTCTGAAGAACTCATGGCCGGTTTTCATGGGAAAACCAAACTCAAACTTGAGGTTAAAAATGCTCTCACAGAAGATATCGATGCTTTGAAATCATCCATTGAGTCCATAGATATTAAAAGTGTTAAGGCGCATAACTCCAGTAATCTTATTAACCTGGAGTACGACAAAAAAGAAGATCCCCGGGAAGCCATTTTTCACCATGCTCTGGCGCACAAATGGACGATTCTCGAAATGAGCACACAAAAGACCCAGCTTGAAGATATCTTCAGGAATCTTACAGTTCAGGGGGGCTCTCATGAATAATATTAAAGCAATTTATAAAAGGGAGTTAAAATCTATTTTTAACAGCCCAATGGGTTATATCTTCCTGGTCATATTTGCCCTGATCAACGGTTACTTTTTTACCAATACCTTCTTTCTCATTAACCAGTCTGACATGCGGGCATTGTTCAGTGTTGTTCCACTGATCTTTTTGTTCTTCATCCCCGCGGTCACAATGGGACTGGTTGCAAAAGAAAAGAATGTGGGTACTATCGAGGTGATCTCAACCATGCCGGTGCAGGAGCATGAATTTGTACTGGGGAAATACCTGGCGGGTCTATCGCTGATTATTGTCGGTCTCCTGTTTACGCTGGTTCATTTCTTTACTTTGGCGAGAGTGGGCACAAATATCGACTATGGCGCGCTACTCTGTGGATATTTCGGTTTGTTCATGTTAGGTGCATTTTATGCCGCTGTGGGCGTTTTCAGCAGCAGCATATCAGAAAATCAAGTGGTGTCCTTCATCGTTGGGATAGCCATTGTGATCACATTTTTTCTGATGGATAAAATGCTCATTTTTGTACCGTCATCCTTAACCGGGTTCATCCAGTATATTAGTGTGGATTACCATCTGAAAAGCATTTCAAAAGGCGTAATTGATTCACGTAATCTGATTTATTTTGGAAGCATGATCGCCATGTTTCTGATTTTTTCGGTGAAGACGATTGAAATTCGGAAATGGAGGTAGCTGATGATGACAGTCAATAATAAAAAGTCCTTTCTAATTTTCATTGTAATCACAATTGCAGCGGTCATATTGCTGAACATGATCTCAAAGAACTGGTTTTTCCGCTGGGATTTTACCGAAAACAACATGTATTCTCTTTCTGATTCTTCAAAAAAGGTGCTGGATAAAATTGATGATCTTCTCACAATGAAAGTCTATTTTTCAGAGAATCTTCCGGGAGAATATGGAAATAACCGACGCTATCTGCAGGATATCCTGGAAGAGTACGAAGCCTTTTCTGACGGGAACATTCGCTTTGAGTTCTTCCCTCCGGAAAATGATGAAAAACTGGAAGAAGAGGCCCAAAAATACGGCATCCAGCCTGTACAGCTACAGGTCATTGAGAACGATAAAGTAGAGATCAAAAAAGTCTATATGGGTCTGGTGTGCATTTATGAAGATAAACGGGAAACCATACCGGTGATTCAGACCACAACAGGGCTCGAATATGACATTACGACGACCATCAAAAAGCTGGTCAATGATCACAAACGCACCGTGGGATTTGCCTCATTTCCAGGCCAGGTAGTCAAAAATGATAACCTGCAGCAAACCATTGGAGAAACCTATAAAGTTCAGCCGGTGGATTTAAACAGTCCGGTCCCTGCAGACATTGCCACCCTGCTCATAAACGGAGTTGAGGATTCTCTCACCACAGATGAAATGGGAAATCTCATGCAGTACATAGCTCGGGGTGGGAATATCTTTATTGCCCAGAGCAGGATCAAAGCCGACATCCAACAGCAGACCGCGGCCCCCATTCAGTCGAATATCTTCTCGCTATTGGATGAATTTGGTCTTAATCTGAAAGAAAATCTCGTAGCTGACAAACAGTGCGGACAGGTAACAATTTCACAAAACAGGGGTTTTTTCAGGATGAATTCGCAGGTTGATTATCCGTTTTTCCCACTGATCAGAACCTTTGGTGAGAATGTAATGGTGAAAGGCCTTGAGCAGTTAAGGTTGCTGTTTTCAAGCGAAATAACCGATCTGCCCACCGGCTTACCCGACACATTGAATGCGGCCGGGGACATTCAGCCCCTTTTGTACACCTCCGATCGCTCAACCAGTGTGGAGCAGTTTTATAATCTGAACCCCATAGACAATCCTGCGTTTCAAAACCTCAACGGGAAAGGCCGTCTGGTTGGAGCCCTCGCCAGGGTTCCCGTTGACAGTACCGGGTCTGTCAGCCAGATTGTGCTGGTGAGTGATTCTAATTTTCTGTCTGATGATGGCGGCGGCCGGATTCCGGAAAATGGAATATTGGTTATGAATGCGGTGGATTATTTGATGGGAGACAGCGATATGGTTTCCCTGCGTTCGCGGGAAATCACGACCCGGCCATTAAAAGAACTGGAAGATTCCACCAAAGCAACATGGAAATGGCTGAACATTCTGTTACCATCATTATTGGTGATTGCCCTTGGCTTCCTGCGCTGGAAAAGAGAAGCGGGCAGAGCAAAAGTATTGGAGGAAATCTATGAATAAATCACTACGAAACGGAATCATTGTCATCGTTATTCTTTTGGTGGCATTTTTCATAAATCAGAACCGTCAGCATAGCAGAATAACACAGGCAACACCGATCTTTAGCGGTGAAAAAGGAGACATCGTAAAAGTGCTGATTCAAAAAGGGGAGGATGCCATTGAACTGGCCCGGGTAGATACAACCTGGGAAATTTCCGGGAACGATACTTTGGTAATCCGCCAGAACCGAATTGATAACCTCTTTAATAAAGTTTTGGATGCCCAACGGGAAACGCTGGTTTCAACCAATCCGGAAAAATGGGCGGCCTTCTCAATTGACGATTCAACAGGGACCCATCTGGCCTTGATTGATGCGCAGGATGAGACGATTGGCTATTTTGTTTTTGGCAGATCAAAAACCGATTGGTCTCATAATTATGTCCGTCTCAAAGATGCTCCTGACGTGTATCTCACAAGCGAGAATATCATGTCAAATTTAAATACCGGCGCAACTTTCTGGGGTGAAGTCCCGAAGCCGCCGGAACCATTAGCAGCAGATTCTCTAACTGCACCGCCAATTAAAATAGACAATACGGCAGCACCGGTGAGTGGAAATCCTGATGGTTCGGAGGGATAAATTAAAATTGGAATATTTGTATAAATAGAATTTGTGTTCGGTTTTACAGTAAGGAAAAGAGAGAGGATACTGCATGATAGTTTTAGTCCCACCAAGTGAGGGCAAGGTCAAGATAAGAAAACCCAGGGACCTTAAATTTGAGGATACGGATTTTCCGCTCATGGAAGAGGTCGGGCAAGTTGTTCGCCTGTTAAGCCTCATCAATGATGAGGATATCCGGTCGATTTATGGAACATCAAAACAAAAGGCCTTGATCTTCCATCGTCAGAACCAGGACGTGATGAACAGCCGGGTCTGGCCGGCCATTGAGAGGTATTCCGGTGTCGTGTATGAGCATATTAACTGGCCCACGCTTTCTGAAGAAGCGAAGGTTTACATGGGCAAAAACATTCGCATATTCAGTGGTCTTTTCGGCATGGTCACACCTCAAACACTCATCCCGGACTATAAGCTGAAGATGAATGTCATGTCACTGCAATATCACTGGAGACCCATTCTCACCGAGATTCTGGCAAAAGAGAATTTAATCATCGACCTCCTGCCGCAGGTACATCGCAAAGCCTACGATTCAAAAGATAATGTGGTTGAGGTTGAATTCGTGGTTATGTCAAAAGGGAAAAAGAAAACAGCCGGCCATTACGGCAAGGCGGTAAAAGGGGAATTCATCCGTTACATGGCAGAGAACAACGTGACTTCTGTGGATCAGTTTGGAGGATTCCAATACGACAGTTTCAAATGGGATGGCAGCATGTTCGTGAAAATGGAAGACTAAAATTTATCTGTTACCATAAAAAAAGTCCGGCAACCGCCGGACTTTTTTTATTTCTGATCTGCATTATCAAGAAGAGCCACCGAGAGGAGTCGAACCTCCGACCCACGCATTACGAATGCGTTGCTCTACCAACTGAGCTACGGTGGCAAATTGACAGTAATCAGGGTCGGGAAATTTAGGTTGCCAGCGGAATTGTCCGCTAATGATTTTGCAGAAAAATAAGGGTGCAGAAACAAACGTCGGCACCCTTTAAAATAATGATTATTTGTTAAACAGATAGTAGATGTCCGCCGTACCTCCCAGAGTCCCCCAATTATCATTGAAGATCATCTGCGGACCTGCAGTCAAAAATGCCTGGTTCAAAGAGATATCAACAAACAAATTGCCATAATTAGCACCCCAGCCGGTTGAGAAATTATAATACCCATCGATGCCGATAGCGAATTCGGTGGTTTCGTCAGTCAAAATCGGGTCTGGTGATGAGTCCGTAAAGGTTGATTTACCATAGCTGATAAAATCAATTCCACTTTCCATGCCAAATCTGAAATGCCCGAAATTGTGGTCTGTCTCAAAGCCAACATTGCAGTTGGGTCCGCCAAGCCAAAAATTTGAGTCTTTCCATTCGGTGTTTCCAATGTTATCAGTCTCGGTCATACCCGAAAAGCCCAAGTCCACTCCAAAGGAGTAATATAGCGCAGCTCCTGCAGCAACCGGAACCCGGTTCATCAAATTCATATCCGTCATGATGAAAAAGTCGGAGTTGGATTGGTCTTCCTGATCCGTGAGCGACTCGTCTGCTGACAGGCTGGCAAAATCCGATTTTGAACCCCACCAATCAATCACCGCGTTCGCGTATAGAGTGGCAAAGAGAATCCCGAATAGGAATACTTCATGGGGTCTCCTCACCCTTGCTCCTATTGAAAACGCAGTGGTAGAAGCAGATCCTTCTCCCCCGTAATAATCGCCGGGCTGATGGTAATCGAAGGTGCCATTGGGCGACCAGCCGTCGCCCAAACATTTGACACTATGATATTTAATTCCACCGGGACCAGGGAAAAATCCACCATAAACAGCCATTTCATTATCCCCGCTGTTCCAACCGTAAACACCATTAAGGGCAACGTCCACAAATATATTGGAGCCATCATGAGGAGTGTCCATATAGTTGGTTTCGGAATGATTCAGTGTATTAAAGCGGAACTCAAACCCCACAGCTCTGTTCTGGTCAAGGGAATGAATCGCAGTGATGAAATTATCTTCATACATCACACCACTGGCAAAGCCCCAGTGGAAATCGGGTTCTCCCAGCGTGAACATGAAGGTTGTGTCCCCCCCCCCTTAACATATAACAGGTTGTGCTGCGGTAAAACCTGTGGGAAAAAGTACAGATTCTGTACATCACCCTTGATCATGGGCGTGAAATTTCCCAGAGATGCTGTGCGGTTACCTGTTGCAAAGAGAGTTGTGGAAATAATCAGAATTGACAATATAAGAGTAGATCGTCTCATAAGGTTATCCTTAGTTGGTTTTATTTATGATATTGAAATTAATTGAAGCCAAAAGCCGCGCGAACTCACCTCATCCATTATAAATGTTCATAGAATTTTTATTTTGCCCAAAATTTGTGACAAAAAACAGCCATGACCCATCCGGAATCCTCGGGAAATGTGATTGATAAATGAATTCATCGCTATAGTAACCGGTGCAGGGCGCAACATCTCAATTTGGATT
>CAZIYQ010000128.1:0-7880 GCA_964543505.1 uncultured bacterium
ACAATTCATGAGTTGAACGATGCATCCGGGATTATTTATGAAGAAGCAGGTGATGGGGCAAACATCATATTAGGCTGTGTTATCGATAAGAATGCAACCGATGAATTCAGAGTTACCGTAATCGCTACCGGCTTTGGCCAGCATTCTTCAGCTGATATGGAAAAGGAAAGACCTTTAATTGAGTTGGACTATAACACGTCTGGCAGTCCTGTGGCCAAATCGGATTCTTTTTTCGATGAAAGTATGCCCACACACCTGCGCAAGAAAATCGAAGATTCAGATGGTGTAGGCGAAGGGATGCTTGGAATCAATCCCGATGCTAATCAAGATATCCCAATATTCGGGGCAGAGGAAATGGACTTGGAAGTTCCTGCGTACCTAAGACGCAAACAAAGTCATATTTGACCCGATCAAAGCACTCCCCAATAAAAAAGGGGCTTGCCACATTGGAAGCCCCTTTTTTAAGAACAAAAACTAAGAAATATCAGACAGCTTTTTCTATTTTGTCTGACCTTATACAAGAAGCGCAGACTTGTATTCTTTTTACTGTCCCATGTATTACAACTCTGATACGTTGCAGATTAGGAAGCCAGCGCCGCCTCACTTTTTTATGCGAGTGACTAACAGAGTTACCAGTTACTGGTCCCTTACCACATATTTCACAAACTTTTGACATATTCTTAATATCCTATAATTTAAAAGGCCCTAAATTTAAGACTGATTTATAAAATTAAAAAATAGTTGTTCACGATTTGAATAATAAATTTTAGAGTTCAATATTATTATAAAAGTGAGTCTCTATTAATAGACGGATTAGTTTTAACTTCTCCGAGTACAGCAGCAGCGGCAGCATCTTGATACTGTTGGAAATAGAGTTTATAATATTTCCCCTTCAATTTTATTAATTCATTATGATTGCCATCTTCTATAATCTTACCATCCTCGATGACAAGGATTCGATCAGCGTTTTGAACGGTAGAGAGTCTGTGAGCTATGATAAAACTGGTTCTGCCTTTAACCAATTTGTCGAGTGCTTTTTGGATCAATTGCTCGGTTTCCGTATCAACTGAAGATGTGGCTTCATCCATAATAAGTAGAGCAGGATCAGCCAGGATTACCCTTGCCAATGAAATGAGCTGCTTTTGCCCCGTACTTAAATTTGTGCCTCCTTCTGCAATTTCTGTCTCATATTTCAGGGGCATCCTTTGAATGAAATCATCGCAATTCACTAAATTAGCAGCCGTATAAATTTCTTCATCCGTAGCAGTCAATCTACCGTAACGAATATTTTCCAGAATAGTACCGCTAAACAGATGAGGAGTCTGTAAAATCACTCCAAGATTGGAGTGTAAAAAATTGAGTGGATATTTTGTATAATCGATATTATCAATATAGATGGTACCCTTAACAGGTTCATAAAATCGACAAAGCAGGCTGATAATTGAGGTTTTCCCACCGCCAGTTTTCCCTACCAATGCAATTGTTGAGCCTGCTGTTACCCTAAGGTCGAAATTAGAAAGTATTGGCTGCTCCGAAGCGTATTCAAAGGAAACATGTTCAAACTTCACATCCCCGACAATCTTATCAGCTGCGGGAATGATAACTTTTTCAGCATCAACAATATCAGATTTAGTTTCAATAAGTGAAATGATCCGTTCTGCAGAGGCTTGTGCATTTTGTAACTCGGCGAACACTCTGGCAACCTCCTGAATGGGAATAAAGAAAAATCCAGCGTAGGATAAAAACATAACAAGCATTCCGTATGATATTTCACTGGTGATAACACCTTTGCCTCCAAACCAAACAGCTAATGCCGTCCCGGTCATTGAGGCTATTTGAACCAGAGGAAGATAGAGTGCAGACTGAATTGCGGCACGAAAGGAAGCCTGATACATTTTTGAGGTCAAATCGCCAAATTCTTTATAATTTTCATCTTCCCTTACCAGAGTTTTAGTTGTAACCGCACTCATTATCCCTTCGTTTATTGATGCTGTGATTTTTGAGTTAGTTTTCTTAACGATTCGGTAGCTACTAAGTATTATTGCCTGGAATTTTTTGCTGACCCACGCAAGCAGAGGTACGATGGATAAAACTATGAGTGTTAATTTCCAATTCATGATCAGCATCACCACGGCTATCCCGGTCATGAGGGTCGATCCCCAAACTAAATCAACCAATCCCCAGGCGATGATCTCCGATAATTTTGATGTATCTGAAGTCATTCTAGCCATGAGCCAGCCCACTGGTGTCTTATCATAAAATGATAGAGACAATTCCTGAAGCTTCTTAAAGCCATCCCTCCGAATGGCATAGCTGACACCAGTTTCCACTTTTCCAGCTAATAAAATGAAGATGCCAACATTCAACGCTTGAAATAGAGCAATCGAAAAATAGATCAGGGAGAATTGAAATAAACCATCTGAGTTGACAGGGACAATAAAATGATCAATGGTATATTTTGTCATTAGGGGCATTACGATGTCCACTCCGGCAACAAATATCATAAACAGACCAAGCAGAAACATGGTGTTTCGATATGGTTTAGCGAACAGAAGAATTTTCTTCCAAGTTCCGGGATCAAATTGTTTCTGAAAATCAGTTTCGAGGAATTCTATTTTAGTCATTCTTGGCCTGCTGACTTATAGAGGTTGCCTGAAGATAAGATTCCATCGTCAAGAGAGTTTTGCATCTCCCACAATCTCTTGTACAGCCCATCTTCTTTGGAGAGTATTTTGTGATTTCCTTCTTGAGTGATGCGGCCGCGTTCAAGCACAATGATATGATCAGCTGCAACGGCTGTCTTCAGGCGGTGTGCAATGACAATTGTAGTCGCGTATCCTCTTCGGCTAATGAGAGCATTATTGATCCGTGTTTCAGTTTCTGTATCGAGAGCACTCAGGGAGTCATCAAAAATGAGGATCGGTGGTTCCCTCAAAATGGCTCTTGCAATTGCTATGCGCTGTTTTTGACCACCGGATAAGGTGACGCCCCGCTCTCCCACGAGCGTATCATAACCTTTATCGAATGCCAGGATTTCCTCATGTATAGCAGCAATTTGAGATGCTTCAAAAAGTTTGCTCTCTTTCTTATATTCTGTTAGCCCCATCAGAATATTATCTTGCAAAGTTTTAGAGTACAGGAAGGGTTCCTGCAATACAATTCCGATTTGTTTTCGGAGATGATAGCGATCGAAGCTTCTCAAATCCCGATCATCGATTTTGATTGTGCCCTCGGTTATTTCCCACAGTCTGGGAAGCAGGTTAACCAATGTAGATTTACCAGAGCCGGTTGGGCCAATGATTACAACAGTTTCTCCAGCCTTAATTGAAAAAGAGATTTTGTTTAAAACTTTTTCTTCATTATCATAACCAAAACTGACATTATCAAAAGTGATATTACCCTGAACTTGCGCTGAATCATATGAGAATCCTGATCCCGTTTCAATCGGTTCACCCAGAATGGCCTGTATACGGCCAATAGACACAAATGCCTTACCGAGATCTGTCAGGGTTCGGCCGGCGGCCCTGAGGGGCCATAGCAAGAACTCTTCATAGGTAACAAACGCAACCAATGTGCCAAGTGTAATATCACCCTGTATTGTCCAATACGAACCGGCGATGAGGATGAGACCGGTCTGAAAATAAATCAAGGCATCTGACAATCCCCAGTATATGCCAAGAATTCTAATAAGATCAAAAACATTTTCCCGATAGGTTGAGTTTCTCATTTCAAATTTTTCGATCTCATATTCCTGCCGCGCAAAGGCATGGACGATCCGCACTCCGGTAAGATTTTCCTGGAGAACTGCTGACATGATTCCTTCTGATTCATCTGCAATCAGGAATTTTGATTTGATCTTCAGAAAAAATATAACGGCAAATGTTAATATGACCGGTATAATAACCATCGAAAGAATTGCCATTTTCATGTTTAATGAAAATAATATTGGGATTATTAATAGCAGCATTAACAGAGATTTGCCTACTTCAACGACCTGAACGCCAAAAAACTTTCTGACTGTCTCAACATCAGAAGTGCATCTCTGAACCAGATCCCCGGTTTTAAAACGATTGTAAAAAGTAATGGGAACCCATTGCAGTTTTCGATAGAGATCATTTCTTAATTTCCTGGCTATCGATTCGGATGCATTCGCAGACCAACGACCCGTTAAATAATTAAAGAGTCCCCTGAATATTGAAATCACTAATAATAGTATTCCGACATACCATAATCTCTGTCTAATTACAGATACCCCACCAAATTGATCGATTAATTTTATGAAAAAATGTGGCCCCGACAATGGTTTGTCGCCAATTATCGAATCGATTGCAGTGCGTAAAACCAATGGGGTAGTGTAGGTAAAAAGAGTAGCTAGCCCTATCGAAACGATGGCACCGGAGTATAAAAGGCGATTGCCCTGGAGAAGTGTTAATATTGTTATAGGTTTAGAAATAATACTTTCCTGTAATTACAAATCCGGGAAATCAGGTTAACCGGATAGGGAATGGTAAGTTTGTTATGACTTTGCCCACTTCAGTGATTGCATAGGTGAAGGAGACTTTGATAAAAAATCAGTAATTCTGCTTCTGAAGAAGGTCAGCCTTATCAGTGTTTGAAATTGTGGAGAGATCAATAAAAGTCTGTGTTTTTGTATTTCTATCAGCAACATGTTCGGATATGTAATACCCCAAGAGTAGCCCTGCTGCAGAGAACATGACCCTGTTTGCAGTCCTGTCTTCATCCAATTGGTCTTTACTATTTCCAATAGGCAGGGAATATCCAATTGCGGTGCAGGCAGTCATGATTGTAAGGTAGATCAGCGCAGGTTTCTTCTGATTTTCAATCAATATTCCAGATATCTCATCCAGTGAAAATCCCATTAATGCAATAGGAGTTTTTTGTTGGATGATCTTATCCATTCCCTCTGCCCTGATATTAACCAGATGAGAATTTTCATGAGTGTATCTCAGCTCCAGTGTATTCGCAAAAAGTGAGTCATCAGTAACTGTTACCGGTTGAAAAATCCGAATCGAGCTTCCGGATTCGACGACCAAGGTTATATCATTCCGGCAGTAGGCAATTCCTATGACGACCAGGAAAAGGAATAAATACTTTTTGACTCCAGGCATCTGACGAATAGAAATCTCTGTTGAGCTTTAATTTTCCAGAAAGGCTTTGAATCCTTTATAGGTCATCCAAATATCTGCCTTACTGGTTATTTCGAAAGGACTGTGCATATCTAAAACCGGTACTCCAGCATCAATGACATTCATTCCATAGTAGGCCATAAATTTGGCAATGGTTCCACCACCTCCTTCATCAACTTTACCAAGTTCTGCCATATGCCACACAATATCATTTTCTTCAAAAATCCTACGCAGTTGACCAATAAATTCTGCATTGGCTTCGTTAGAGCCTGATTTCCCTCGGGTTCCCGTAAATTTGGAGATGACCATCCCGGCATTCAAATATCCTGCATTCATTTTATCATGGACTTCTGCCCAGTCCGGATGCATTGCCCCATTAACATCAGCAGAAAGACAACTCGCGGAGGAAAGAAGGTGTCGTAAGGTGGAATATTCCTCATGACCTGATTTCGATAGTACATCGCCAATGACCATTTCTAAAAACCATGTATTTGCTCCTGTAGCTCCTTCACTGCCAATTTCCTCTTTGTCCATCAAGAGTACCAAAGAAGCTTTTTTGGGGTTAGTAGCATCGAGGATTGCCCGGAAAGCAGCATAGGCACATACACGGTCATCCTGACCATAGCCGGCAACGAGGGAACGGTCAAATCCCAATTCTCTGGCCTTACCTGCAGGAACTATTTCGATATCTGCCGAGAGAAAATCGTCTTCTTTTATCCCGTAATCATTGTGAAGCATTTGCAATATATTCAGTTTAAACCGTTCTTTGAGTTCTTTATCTTTTGTGAATGGCTTGGTCCCTACGATCAAATTCAACTTTTCACCGGGAATAAATTCACTGGCTTTCTTCTGCATTTGGGCTTTGCCGGCAAGATGGGGGAGAAGGTCGGCAATGGTAAAGATTGGATCTTCTGGTTTCTCTCCAATAGTAATTTCAACATTTTTACCATTTTTCAAAGAGATAACACCATGAATTGCAAGTGGACGGGACAACCATTGATATTTTTTAACACCACCATAGTAATGAGTTTTCAGGAAAACGATTTCCTCGTCTTCGTAGAGAGGGTGTTGTTTTAGGTCCAGCCTTGGCGAATCAATATGAGCAACAATAATATTCAGACCATCAGTTATGGGATCGCGTCCTTTTCTGAATAAAGCGATTGATTTACCATAATGATTGAAAAAATATTTATCAGATTTGGGTTTACCGTTTAAATCGCTATATCCAAAAGTAGGCATCGATTTAAGAATATAATCAACTGCTTCCCGTTCTGTTTTAGCTGCATCAAGAAATTGCAGGTAGGCGGCACAATATTTTTCAAGATTTTTATTATCTTGCGTGGATATCTGATCCCACGCATTGATCCTATGAAAAGCCAGTTTGTTTTTTAATTCGCTTGAAGAATTGTTTTTTGATTCAGACATGTTTATCCTTTCGGCTCAAAGAGTAATTTTCGTCACTAATTATGCTAACGAAAATTATTGATAATATTTCATATCTCTCATACAATAACTCATCTAAATTTCATTAAATTAATTTGGTTATCAAATCTGTTTATTTCACCAATTGCTCTATAATAAATGGGAATTTAATGAAACGAAAAGTTATCATAATGTTGTTCGTTGCAATGCTTGCGGTTAGTACAGCTCCCATTATCGCAAAATGGTTAAATGGTGTGCCTGCGGTGGTTATTTCTTTTTGGCGGATGGCCTTAGCCTCAACTCTGATTTGGGGATATAGTTCTATCCATCCACAGGAGAGATTGTCAAAATCCAATCGGATTAAGACAACAATTGCAGGGATGCTATTGGGTTTGCATTTCATCTTTTTCTTTGGTGCAATCAAACTTACAACTGTTTCTGATGCAACCTTCCTTGGGACACTCGCACCAATGTTCACTATTATCATCGAGAAATATGTACTCGGCAGGTCAATTAGCAAAACTCTGGTATATGGTCTTATTACCGCATTATTAGGTGCCATGATTATTATTGGGAAAGGATTTGATTTAAATAACTACAATACACTTGGAAACCTAATGGCCTTTTCTTCTTCAATATTTTTAGGTGGAGCTTTTATTATTGCTGGAGATGTAAGAGAAAGTGAGGGAACGGTTGCTTATTCCCGAAATTTATACCTTGCGGCGGCAATCACTATTTTGATTGTTGTGATTGCAAGAGGGGAAAGTTTGATAGGATATTCAAACTTCGAATATCTGGGATTATTTATGTTGGCTGCAATCCCAACATTACTGGGTCATAACGCATTGTATTATGCTGTAAAATTTGTACCACCGACACTCGTTGCAACTTTTCCATTGGGAGAGCCTGTCATTGCCTCAATATTTGCATGGATTCTGTTCCAAGAAATAATAGGATTGAATATCATCGTTGGTGGTTTACTGACTTTATGCGGTCTCTATATCATCACCCGGAATCCGATAATGGATTGAACTTGGAATTTTAGCGCATAATTCCTAATAGTGATTTGAGTGCAGAAAACACAATCTTTCCACATTAAAACAAATACTTCAATTTAAAATGTACGATAAAGGGATACGAGTAATTTTACGGCATCTAATTTAGGCAATTTTATAATGGCCATTTGCAAAAAGTACTCCGACGAATCAGGACAAATAGGATCTATACCAGTCAGGGCAGAAATTCTATTTCTAGCGATAAACAGCAAATCATAGCATTGTCTATTAACATCAGGTTCGTTATCGTTTTGGA
>CAZIYQ010000129.1:0-7851 GCA_964543505.1 uncultured bacterium
GTCAACGGTTTCATTAGTTTCTTTCGTGAAAGACAGTGAAATCAGTTTAATATCATCAGGAATAATTGTTGAGAACAATTTCAATAAATTCTTTTGATATTCAGTATAGATCAGATCATTATCCAGCAGCTTGTAATAATCCCTGATTAGATTCATGTCACTTTGCAGAATTAGCATCTCATTTTTACGATTTTCCAACTGGTTTGCCATAACTCGCTTTTCGTCCAGTTTGATCGTAACCGATTTATTTTGCAGGTTTAACCAAAATGCCGAGACAGCAAATATCGGCAACAGGATTACTGCCAATGCGGTCATCAATTTGCTGCGGAATATATAGCTATATTCTTTGCGTTTTTTTTCGGGGATAATATTCAGCTTTTTCGTATTTTTTGCCAATAATGCGAAATTGGTTACGTAATTCGGAAGCTGACTTTCAGGGATTACGATACCATCTTTAAACCTGTATTTTCCAACACGCAGGGGATTAAAATAACCTATTTTAAGATTCAGATTTTCATTAATCGCATGAAGCAGATTTGGGAAAGTCGAAGCAACACCATCGAATAAAACGACTTCCCAATTCAAATCGGGATTTTGTTTCTTAAAATAGTTCAACGAACGGTTCAGCTCACTGGTGAAACGTTCAACAACCGGACGCATAAAGATGGATATTTTGTAAAGATCAATATGAGAATTTTCAGTTATTCCGGTACGATCTTTCGGGAAACCATATTTTTTCAAAAGCTGTTTTGCGATGGGGAGACTGATTTCAATGGATTTATCATCCGCCGTAACTTTCTTCATTACGGCTTTGTAAAGATCATCAGCACCGAGGGCGATCTCTCTTGAGAAAACGAGTTTATGTGAGTTGACAACAGTTACGATGGTACGCACTTCACCCAATCGCACCAGCACATAACAGCCCTGATTTAGATCGGGATAATTCTGTACAAAAGATTTCCACATTATAATAGGAATCGTGGAATTGAAACGCAGTTTCAGCTTGTGTTTATCAAACAGGGCGATGGATTGCTCAATGACATTTCTGTCACCTGCTCCGATAACGATATCATCCTTGATACTTTTATCGGGTGACTTCAATTGGTCCCAACTGATGATGGCATGATCCGAACTAAAAGGGAGATTCTTTTTTGCGTGCCATGCCACGAGATCCCCAAGGTCTTTGGAATTCAGCCTGGGGGTCTGGAATATGTGGGTCTTTGTTGGATGCCTCGTAGCGAGATATGCAGAAAAAGATATATTTTTAATTGAGCTGTCAATATCATTTTCCAAGACATAATTGATGAGCTTATCCATCGAATCGATAATCAGTTTTCCCTTATGAAAAGGTAATTCGTAATTTTTATAATTGAGGATTTCAGAGCCTTTGCGATCCTCTTTTATCTGGAGCAGCCAAAGCTGAGTATCATCCTGATGCAGACTGATTTTATAAGTTGATTCATTAAATTTGTTCTTTAACGCTCTTTGAAAATACCCATTTGGAGATTTTAAATCATAATCTGGGATAGTCTTAAATAACTGATTATCAAATGTCGTTGGCTTAACAACGATCGGGGCTACTTCTCCTTTTTTCAAGGAAGTATTTTT
This sequence comes from uncultured bacterium, assembly GCA_964543505.1. Taxonomy (GTDB): domain Bacteria; phylum Fidelibacterota; class Marinisomatia; order SCGC-AAA003-L08; family JACNLC01; genus JAADGM01. Next base: position 1,609 of record CAZIYQ010000129.1, read on the forward strand.
TAGCAAAGCATCAGGTTTCCCTGGGGAGATCAACGATTCATCTGGATCATCTTCTTTACGCAATAATATTCCATTGCTGGCTCGGTTATCGGCTAGGAACTGACTGGCCTGCCCTTTCTCAATTTTGGATAAGCGCATTTTCCCGGATGAAGTCTCAACCGCTACAGACGGTGTTTCTTTTTTCTGATCATGTGAAACGGGTTTATTTTTTATTGTTTCTGATTTTGTGTTGGTTTCAACAGTAGGAATTTTAAAAGGACTTGATACCTTGGGTTTGGTTTTTGATTTCGAAACATCTTCCGCTACTTTCTGCAGCAGAGGCTTGACACTCAGTTTTGAATCAGGTTTGCCCATCGAATCATCACTGATTATGGGTTCAACAGTTTTGATTTTCTGAATTGTTGCTGATTCAGTAACATTTTCTTTTTTATCAGTATGCGGTTTAACAGAGTCCGGGGCGAGTTTATCTCTCAGCAGTTCTTCTAATTTTGCTGTTTCGTCCGATTTTTCTGGTCTGTCCTTTTTAACTGATGGCTTTACCTTATCAGCAGGTTTTATCTCCTTTGGTAAATTTGGTTCTGCTGGTAGATCTCTTTTATGCTTTTCGGGGATTGGTCCAGGTTTTCCTTTTGTTCCTCCAGCGGGAGTAAAAGGCGTTACTTTCGGCTTCTGTTTTTCAAAAATGATAGCGGGGGTTACCTTTTCTTTCGGTATGACCACATCCTGATTTTTAGATTTATCACTTATTGTAACGGAAGTTCTCTGGTCGATATTATTTAAAATCTCATTGATTTTGGTTAATTCCCGATCATCGCTTTTTTTAACTTCGGCCGATTTATCGGGTCCCAATGGCTTATCAGAAGTCTTGTTTTGAGTATCTTGAGTTTGGACATCTTCAACAACACTCTTTTTCTTGGCAGCAATGATCTCGTCCAATTTTGAAGGAGATGGTTCCGATGAAGTTTTTTTCTGGACATCGAGATCGCCTTGCTTTTTTGCTGCGATGATCTGAATGAGGCGGGAGGGCCCATCGCGGTGATCTTTTGCGGCAGATGCCTTAGCGGCTTGTGCGCTTGATCTGGTTCTTACAGGGGTTGCTGCCGGATTGGTTTTTGTGATCTTTTTTTCAACATCTGATTTGGTCAACGTGCTGCCGGGATCATCATTTTTTTGAAGGGTCAGTTTGAGTTTTTCTAAAAGTCCATGTTTTACAGGATCCTTGGCTGTTTTATCAGCTGATTCTCCGAGATCAGCATTTGAAGAGCTCGATTTAAGATCAGGTTCTTTCTTTTCGGTTACCTTGTCAGCTGTTTCTATTTTTGTAGGCACCTGATCACCTGTGGAGGGTTTTTTATCGGGAGAGGAAACCTGCTTAATTCTTTTCTCACCGTCTCTTTGCTTTTGAGTATTATTCGTCTCCTTTTTGCCGGCATCCGGTTTTGGATTTTCATCAGGAGTTTTGAGTGGTTTTACCGCAGCTCGTTTTGTTCGCAACTCTTTCTCTGCATCTTGCGCCCTTAGCAGATCCAATAGCCGGTTTGTGGCTATATCTCCTCTTTTTGAATCTGTATCAGACATTGAAAGGGTCCTCGGATTGCATTTTTTTGAACACCAGAGCGCTATCGACAATTTTCAAATTATTCAGCAGCATATCCATGATCAGAAAGTGGCAAAGGTTCACGATTTTGCGCGGATAGCCTTTGGTGTGTTCGTAGATCATCTTTTTAGCTTCATCTGTAAAAAGTCGCTCACCGGGAGGAAGCCCTGCAATCTTCAGCCGATGATCAATGAAAGCAATGGTGCTGTTTTCGTGCAGTGGTTTAATCATATAGCCGAATGCGATCCTGTCTTTGAAATTTTCGTGCTGGTTGACCAGTTCCTGAAATTCTCGTTGTGCAAAAATCACTACCTGAATCAGCTTTCTGTCATTGGTCTCGAAATTTAGCAGGGTCCGGATCACCTCAATCTGATCTGCCCCCATTTTCTGGCCTTCATCGATCAGCAGTACAATCTCCTTGTTGGATTGGATGGCGGAATCGAGCAGAAAATGTTCAACCTGATTCATAGTATCCGTTTTCACATCCGCTTTATTTTTGATTCTGAAAAGTCGTTTAAGGAAAAGCAGGAATTCCATACCATCCCGCCATGTCGGATTCAGGATCAGGAAAAAATCATAATTCTTCCCAAACTCAACGAAGCGGTCCAGCAGCAGGCGAGACAGAGTCGTCTTGCCGGTGCCCACATCTCCGATGACCACATGCAGACCCCGGTTTAGACGCAGAGACATCTCAAGCCGGTTCAGGCATTCACCATGATTTTTAGTTTGATAGAAAAACTCCGGGTCAGGAGCCATTGCAAATGGTTCCCGCACTAGTCCCAAAAGCTCATAATATCCAGCTCGAGAATTTTTAAGGGATGTACTCAAATATTGACCCTGTTAATTTAATAGAGATAAACAACTCAAATCAGCGCTCACCTTGCAAATTTCAAACCAAACCCGAGTCGGCTATTTTATATAAGATTCCTTAAATGCGATCTTTCTCTCACAAATTTACTATATTACCGGACGGGTAAAGATTGATATTGTATCAGCAGTGAAGATTTTTATTACAGTTCCCAACTAGAAATTTACGGTTAGTTTGACCAATATTATAAGTAGAAATTAGGGGTTCCACGCTTGAGTCGGTATTGAAAAGAAAATGAATCTATCTAATGAGCAGAACCCAGCTCGCTTCACCCATGGTAATAAGGAATACCCTGTTTCTATGTAGGTCTTTAAGTTTCAAAGCAATCGGTGGGGAATCTTTTCCTAAATTTGTAACCTTTAATTGTGAGAGATTTTGAGTGAAATGATGGCGTTCAATGACAAATAGAATTTGAACTGATTATGGACTTATTCAGTGAACCATCAGAAAAATTTGAAGATGTGAATCATGGGAACACCTAACTTAAATTTGCGCCATGTTTTCCGACCTGATCAACAAGATACAACAAGGTAATCGCGCCGCCCTGGCCAGGGCCATCACTGTCATTGAGAACAGTCTGCCCGGGCATCAGGAAATTCTTGCCGCCATTTATCCCTACAGAGGCAGGGCTTTTCGGATCGGAATTACCGGTCCTCCCGGAGCCGGGAAGAGTTCTCTGACAAACAAGCTCATAACACTCTGCCGCCGGCAGGGTAAAAAAGTCGCGGTTATCGGCGTCGATCCCACTTCCCCCTTTACCGGAGGTGCCCTGCTGGGTGACCGCATCAGAATGCTCGATCACTTCGCCGATGAGGGTGTCTTTATCCGCAGCATGGGCAGCCGGGGAGGACATGGCGGACTCGCCGCCAAAACCCAGGAAGTTGGTGACGTTTTTGAAGCGGCCGGTTTTGACATTATTTTTTTTGAAACAGTCGGTGTTGGCCAGGTCGAGCTGGATGTCGTGCAAGCCACCGATTCAGTTGTCGTTGTGCTCGTTCCGGAATCAGGGGATGAGATACAGATGATGAAAGCAGGTCTTATTGAGATTGGGGACCTGTTTGTCATTAACAAGGCCGACCATAAAGACGCAAATAAATTGAAGGTTTCGTTAAAAAATATCCTCAGCGCCGTTCCTGAAATGCTGGAGCAGTGGCAGCCCCCTGTTTTGATGACTATTGCAACTCATGATGAAGGCTTGGAAGAACTTCAAAAGAACATTAACCTGCATCTTGACTATGTCAATGAAACCGGCTTGTGGCAGCAGAAAATGAACGCCCGTTATATCCGTCAGGTAAAAGCACAAGTTGTTGAGAAATTCGAAAGTTCCTTCTGGACAGATGCTAAAAAACAGTCTCTCGACAGTCAGCTTGCCCTTGAACCGGCAGACCGCATTAATCCCTTTCAATTTGCAGGAACTCTTTTTTCCGATGAGTAAAAAACCAAAAGAAATGTCCTTCTGGGAGCATCTCGAAGAACTCCGCTGGCGGATTTTTAAGATACTCTTTACCGTGATTATTGGAGCGGTGATTTGTTATTATTATTCTGATGAGATCATCAAATTACTGGTAATACCTACCGAGAGTCTGGAGGTCAGCCTGAATCTGCAGGTGCTGAAAGTAACCAGCATGTTCATGGTGAAACTATCCATCAGCCTAATGGGTGGAATCTGTCTCGGGCTGCCCATGATCATTTACCAGGTTTGGCGTTTTATCACACCCGCTTTCGAAGAACCCCGCAATGGAGCGATATTTTTCATCGTCCTGTTCGCAACCTTTTTTTTCTTAATGGGACTCACCTTCGGGTATTTCATTTTACTGCCTTTTACCTTACACTTTTTTACGTCCCTCACTTCGGCCTACGTGCCGGTCAATTATAACTTCACCCTGGATGGTTATCTGAATTACGGATTGTGGATTCTTTTTGCCTGTGGACTTGCCTTTCAACTGCCCGTGATCGTGCTCTTTTTTGCCAAATTGGGCATGGTGGGGCCGCGCGTATTGAGAAAATATCGCAAATATGCTTTCGTTGGTTTTCTCATCATCGGTGGAATTCTTACTCCGCCTGACCCTTTGAGTCAGATCATGATCGTTATCCCTTTGACACTGCTTTATGAACTCAGTATCTTCATCGCCTGGCTGGTTAACCGGGAGGAAAAGGGCAATGAATAAGATTCTCAGCGATTTGTCATCAGCCATCCAGCCGGATGTGGAGAATTTCAGGAAAATGTACCGGGAATCGCTGCATTCCCCTGTAAAGCTCATTAATACCATCATCAGTTTCATCTCTCGAAAGAAAGGCAAACAGATCAGGCCAATGCTGACCTTGCTATCGGCTAATATCTGCGGTGAACCGACAGAGCCGACCTACCGGGCCGCAGCTCTCGTGGAGATGCTGCATGTGGCGACACTGATCCACGATGATGTGGTGGATGATGCCGATCTGCGCAGAGGCTGGCCTTCGGTGAAAAGAGTGTGGAAAAATAAACTCGCCATTTTGGTCGGGGATTATATGTTCTCCAAAACCCTGAGTAACATGATCCATTTGAGAGATTTCGATGCGCTGGACCTGCTGTCCAAAACGGCAGAACGGCTCAGCCAGGGGGAAATACTGCAGATCGAAAAGGCACTAAAAAGTGATATGTCAGAAGAGATTTATTATAAAATGGTTGCTGATAAAACGGCATCACTGATTTCTGCAGCCTGCACCCTCGGCGCGATAACGACTACCAAAGATCTCGAAAAAAGAGAGGCCATGAAAATTTATGGTGAAAAAGTGGGTATTGCCTTCCAGATCAAAGATGATCTCTTTGACATCATCGGTAATGTTGAGGGTCTTGGCAAACCTACCGGCTTCGATTTGAAAAAAAATATGATGACTCTGCCATTGATCCACTATTTTTCATCAGTGCCCGAATCCGAGCATAAACGATTGCGCAGACAGTTGAACAAACATGCCAAGCGCGGTGAGAAAGCTAAACTAAAAAAAGCTATAGATGACAATGGCAGTCTTGCTTATACCAGAGAAGCCATCCGAAAGTTTTCAGATGAAGCTGGAGAAGCGTTAAGTATTTTCCCCGATTCACCCTTTAAATCGGCTTTGAACAAATTTATCGATTTCAATCTTCAGAGAGAATTTTAGGATGAAATTGCACCGCAGCAAAAAGAAAATCCGGAAGAAAAGACTAGCAACACGCCAGGATCGCATCATGACCCTGGCCAACATGATCAGCATCAGCCGTATTCTCATGGCGCTTCCACTGGTCTATTATCTCGAAAACAACAATACGGGGATGTCCCTGCTCTATATCGGCTTGATCATTCTGTCTGATATGGTGGATGGCCTTGTTGCCCGCAGAGCGGATGAAATCACCAATTTCGGCAAACTGATCGACCCGGTAGCTGATAAGATCTGCATGATGGTAGTGATGATCTATCTGCTGTTCGAATACGGAACCCCCTTCCTGATACTTATCATTCTGCTGGGACTCCGGGATTTGATGCTGGTGATTTTCGCGATCTATTTGTTAGACAAAGGGTCAGAAGTTTTTCAGTCCCTCTGGTGGGGTAAGATTTTCATAACCGTGACAGCAGCCATGATGCTCTGTTTCGTGATTGGCTTCAGAGGGCTGGGAATGTGGTTATACTACGCCTCGCTCCTGCTTCTCGTAGTGAGCACCTATTTTTATTTTCAGAAATACATGAAATATATGAGGAAACTGGACATCTAGATGATTTCATTTTTTAAAAAGACCTTTCTGGGTCTAAAAAAAACACGTACT
>CAZIYQ010000130.1:0-7826 GCA_964543505.1 uncultured bacterium
CCCGATATAGAATACCGAAATATCTGGCACAAGACTTTGACTTTGTAATAACGCTGTGTGATCATGCTAAAGAGACTTGCCCTGTTCCCACCGGGCATGCAGGAAAAATTCTTCACCGGGGTTTTCCCGATCCCTTTTCTGTCAGCGGTACCGATGAGGATATCCTTGCCGTTTACCGCCGATGTCGGGATGACATTAATCTGTGGTTATGGGATTTCACCAAAGAGCACCTCTGATATCACGATGCGGTTCGCCGAATGAAAGCGCTTGATCCCGCCGATTTTGAGTCTATCGTGTTTTTCACCGGTGCCGGAATGTCCGCCGAGAGCGGCGTTCCAACCTATCGCGGGCAGGGAGGGATCTGGCATCAGTACAATTGGGAAGAATACGCCTGCCAGGAAGCCTTCGATCGAAACCCTGCGGCCGTAGTTGAATTCCACCAACAGAGACGCAGAGCAGTTGCAACATGCAAGCCCCACAGCGGTCACGAATTGATTACGCGGCTACAGAAAATACACTCACACGTTTCCATCATCACGCAGAATATCGACGGGCTCCATCAACGGTCCGGATCGGATTCGGTTCTTGAATTGCATGGCAGTCTCTGGCGGGTTCGCTGTGACTACTGTGGCAGCAGCAGGGAGGATACACAGGATACTTTCCTTTCGGAACGCTGTGAGTGCGGGAGGTTTTATCGACCGGATATCGTCTGGTTCGGTGACTGTCTTGACCAGCATGTCATCGATTGCGCTCTCTTGGCTGTCCGTGATTGTGATCTCTTCATCAGCATCGGCACTTCCGGCAGTGTCTGGCCCGCCGCAGGACTGCCCGCAGAGACCCAAAACGGTGGCGCTTTCTGCATAGAGATCAATCTGGAAGAAACTCCGCAATCCACGATTTTCAATAAAATCATTCATGGTCCTGCAGGAGACAGCCTCAATAAAGTATTCAAATCCTTTTACAGATAGAATCCGTATGGCTATTCAGAAAAGGACTCATTCCTATCCCTGTCAATCTGTTTTCAGAATTCTGCTGATCGTTAGGCCTCCGTTTAATAATAATTATCCCTTCGAAATTGAAATAGTAACCCGCACAAAGCGTCTGCCGTATATTTCGCACCACGAAATCACCTCGGTTCTTTAAAAGTGACCTTAATGGAATTTAAAATCAACCCCATAAACAGAATAATATGAGAAAAAATAACTTCCGGAATATCGCAATCATCGCCCATGTAGATCATGGCAAAACAACCTTACTGGATGGCATGCTCAGGCAGAGCGGGACCTTCCGGAAAAATCAGGAAGTCAGGGATCGGGTCATGGATTCCGGTGACCTGGAACGTGAACGCGGCATCACCATCACTGCCAAAAATACGGCTGTGATCTATAATGATGTAAAGATCAACATCATCGATACACCCGGACATGCTGATTTTGGTGGAGAAGTAGAACGAAGCCTCAACCTGGTGGATGGAGTTCTGCTGCTCGTGGATTCCAGCGAAGGTCCTCTCCCCCAAACGCGCTTTGTGGTTCAGAAAGCCCTGGCCAAGGAGCTGCCCGTGATCCTTGTGATCAACAAGATCGATCGTCATGATGCCCGAATTGAAGAGGTCATCAATGAAGTTTACGATCTTTTCATCGATCTGGATGCTACCGATCAGCAGATTGATTTCCCCATCCTTTTTACCAATGCCAAACAAGGGATCGCTCACAAAAACCTTTCCGATAATTCCACTGATCTGACACCCCTCTTCAACAGCATACTGTCCTTCATCCCCGGACCCGATGTAGAGGATGATCATGTACCGCAATTTCTGGTGACCAATTTGGCTTTCGACCCCTATGTCGGACAGATTGCTATCGGCAGGATCAGTAATGGCACTCTTGAAATGAATAAATTATATAGTCTCTGCGCTGAAAATGGAATTAAGAAAAACCTCAAATTTTCAGCCTGCTATACATTTCAGGGCTTAATGCGCACTCCGGCACAAAAACTTGAAGCAGGTGATATCATTGCCATTGCCGGTATCGACAAGATAAAGATTGGCGATACCATCTCCGGTAATGAAGACCCCCAACCTCTGCCCCGCATCCATGTCGATGAACCTACCGTCTCCATGATCTTTTATGTCAACACCGGACCCTTTGCAGGGACCGAAGGAAAATATCTCACTTCACGTCATATTAAGGAAAGACTCGAGCGGGAAGTTCTCTCAAATGTGTCTCTAGAAGTCAATCCCATGGAAAGGGCGGATGCCTTTGAGGTGATGGGCCGCGGTGAACTGCAGATGGCGGTGCTCATCGAGACCATGCGCCGGGAAGGTTACGAATTTATGGTCTCCCGGCCTCAGGTGATTACCAAACTCATCGATGGCAAAACCGTCGAACCCATGGAACAGGTATTTCTCGATATCCCTGAGGAAAATGTGGGGATTATCACCGAAAAGCTCTCGATCCGGAAAGGCCGCATGACCAAGATGATCAATCCGGGACACGGCAGAGCCATCATGGAGTTCGCTATTCCGTCGAGAGGCCTCATCGGCTTTCGCAGTCAGTTTCTCACCGACACTAAAGGTGCCGGCATCATGAACAAGATCTTCAACGGCTATGCCCCCTGGTTTGGGCCAATCCCCCAACGCAACAGCGGGACTCTGGTGTCCGATCGCAAGGGAAAAGTCACACCGTACGCCTGCCTCGCCATGGTGGACAGAGGTGAGTTGTTCGTTGACGTCAATACGGAGGTTTACAAAGGCATGGTCATCGGGGAAAGAAATCGACCGGGTGATTTGCATGTAAATATTACGCGAGAGAAAAAACTAACCAATATGCGTGCCTCCAGCTCGGACTTTACCGTTACTCTAAGACCGCCGAGAATCTTATCACTGGATCAATCCATTGAATTCATTGCCGAGCAGGAGTTGGTAGAAGTAACCCCAAAAAGCATCCGACTCAGGAAATTTGATATCTAAAACACTATCGATGTGTTAATGGTGAACCCGCTCAGCAGTGTACTTAATTCAGCCATTTACTGATCTCATTCCCCGGAACCCGGCTATTTCATTGCAGCATCACCGCTTCTTCGTTGTCTGCCATAAGCCCCTCCCTGAGGCGAAGCTTCCTTTTTTTTCAAGAGGTCCGTTATTAACCAGGGCAGGTACAATAACACCATATTGACGACGGCAAAAAGTTCAATGCCGAGAATGTACCAGGGCCAGGGACCGAAATAGTTCAGCACGCTGAAGACCTCCGGTTTGCGCATAACATACATGTAATTACTACCGAGCAGCAGGTTGATGCCAAAGACGAAGGCGAGATAGATATTCCCGATGATCAATGCCCGTAACCCCGAATTCAGAGTTGGTTTGAATCCCCTTGAAAAAATGCAGATCAAGGCCGCCAGAATAATGCCCGTATGGGCAATGTAGGTTTCGAAAAAGCGATAGTGTGGAAAACCGAAGATGTCGAGATTGGGCGTGATCAGAGCCTGAGCCGCACCCCCGATCCCTAAAAAATAAACCAGCTCGAAAACACGGTAGTTGGGCTTGATTAATAAAAATACCGATAGCCAGACCACGGTCCCGCAAAGGTGAAAGGGCAGCATGCCCTGGACTGTCCATAAACCGTTAATGATGTTCCAGTAATGCCAGACGATCTCATTGGCAGCAATGATGCCGGCCAGTAAAAAACGAAAGGGTTCGGAAAATCGGGAACCGTAACGGCGATTGGCCCCGTAAACCAGAAAAAAACCGATAATGATGACCATCAGAGTCAAAAAATGCGTGACTCCAAAGAGTTTGAAATGTGCACCATTATAATCATTGTAAGCGAAAAATTGTGTCATGACTATCCTATATACGAATTCTCATTATACGGACAAATTTAATGCTAATCCTGACCTTGATCAGAAGTAAATATCCTGTAATCCGAACGATTTTTACTTTCAATCTGGTTGATCAAATCTATATGGCGATGTGATAGGATCTGTCAAAAACAAAGATTCTCATTGGCCGCACTTTTCACTTCTAATTTTTCACTCCAAGGAGATTCCTGACTTCCTCTATATCTCACTTGTAAGGGGGAGAACATACTCCCTGATGTTGCAACAAAAAAGTGACCCGTTTGCGAACTGTGGGCAGATCCGGATTGTGTTCAAGCACAAACTTCATAACCCCATTTTCTTCAGAGTCCGTGATGTGATTGCTCACTTAAATCCCTATCTTGCAATCTTGGATTAATAGTAATTTACTCAATATGATTTACTAAATTTTTAGGAGAGAGCAATTGAAAAAAGTTTTTCGGAACCTTGATGACAAACGCATCGCCGGAGTCTGCTCCGGGATTGCAGAATATTTCGACATCGATCCTGTGCTCATTAGAATAATATTTCTGTTCGCCTTTTTTGCCGGTGGAACCGGTGTGCTGGTTTATTTGATCTGCTGGTTCATCATACCTCCCAGAGAAACCGAAGAGGTTAAATAAATGATCGAGGTCAATGATGTCACCAAGGTCTTTAAACTCTCGAGAAAGCAGCGCAAGGATATGGGCAGCAACTTTTCGGGCAGATCACTGACAGCCGTTGACAATATTTCTTTTCAATGTAATCCCGGTCGGATCTTTGGTCTCATAGGACCTAACGGTGCCGGTAAAACCACGACTCTGCGCATGATCGCCACGATGCTCACGCCTACGTCCGGTGAAATCTCCGTTGCCGGTTTCAGCACCAAAGCCCAACCCCGCAGAGTCCGACAGCAATTGGGGTTTTTATCCGGAAACACAGGCCTCTACGACCGGCTCACTGCAGAAGAGATGGTTAAATACTATGCTGATCTGTATGGGATGGATTCCGGAAGTTATCGACAGAGCCGTGATAAGTTGTTTGCCACGCTGGGCATGGAGGAATTTGCCGGCCGGCGTATCTCGAAGCTCAGCACCGGCATGAAACAGAAAGTCTCCATCGCCCGGACGATTATTCACAGTCCTGAAATTGTCATCTTTGACGAACCCACTTCAGGTCTGGATGTCATGACCTCCAAAGCCATCATTCAGCTGATCCGATCGTGTAAGGAGCGTGGCAACACGGTTATCTTCTCGACGCACCGCATGGGAGAACTCAGGCTGCTCTGTGATGACCTGGCCATTATCCACAAAGGAAAACTTTTCTTCAATGGCACTTACCGGCAATTTGAAGATCAGATGCAAGCGGATTCACTCGAGGAAGAATTCATTCGCCTTACGGAGGAGTCAGAATGAGCCGTTCATTCATTGTATTTAAAAAAGAATTCAAAGACATGATCCGGGATCGTCGCACCATCTTTTTCATGGTTATCTTCCCCATCATCTTCCTGCCTGTTTTTATCGGAGGTTTTCCCAAACTGATGTCCAGCATCACCGAAAAGAAAATGGATGAAGTCCTGACCATCGCTGTGATCGGAAGCGAAAATGCCCCGCTGCTGATGGATCGCTTTCAACAGGCCAAGGGTCTGATCATCATCACCGATGTTCTCGAAGAGGATATCCATAACGCTATTACAGACGAGGATATTGCCGGTGCAGTGGTCATTCGTCCCGGGTTTTCCACGAACCTTCAGTTGATGAATCCCGCCGCCATCGAGACTTACTTCAGATCATCTGATGATATGGCGGCTGCCAAAAAGCGCATGGCTGCAGTTCTAGAGGCTTATGCTGACTCGCTTCTCGAGGACCGTTACCTGAAATTGAATTTAAACAGTGATACGTTCAAACCATTGGATATTTCCTATAACAATATCGCTTCCACCAAGGAAATGATTGGGAAAACAGCTGGTGGATTTCTGCCGTACATTTTTATCATCTATTGTTTTTTGGGTGCCATGTACCCTGCCCTGGATCTGGGAGCCGGTGAAAAGGAACGCGGAACCCTTGAAACTATTCTGGCATCCCCCGCCACCCGTCTGGAGATCTTACTCGGAAAATTCGGAGTGGTTACTTTTTTTGGGGTTTCATCGGCCTTTATGGGCATGCTGGGGATGCTGATCGGGCTACGGGGCAACGTTGATATACCACCTGAAATTCAATCGGTGATCTTGAGCATCATCAGTTTTAAAATGGTGGTCACGATTATCACTTTGGTCATACCGGTGGCAATGTTTTTTGCGGCATTTTTATTGTCCATTTCAATCTACGCCCGTACCTTCAAGGAAGCCCAAAGTATTGTCGGACCGCTCAATGTTGTGATCATCCTGCCTGCGCTGATCGGTCTCATCCCCGGAATTGAATTGACGTATTTGACAGCCCTGATCCCAATTGTCAATATCTCTCTGGCCACAAAAGAAATTATTGCCGGGACCATATCACCTCTTCTTCTCACGGAAGTTTATTTTTCTCTCGCAGTCCTGGCAGGGCTGGGAATTTGGCTTGCCAGCAATTGGTTCAATAAGGAACAGGTTATCTTCAGAACATGAGGGAAATTTGTCACGGATTGAAGAATTTTTATTGTCAGTTCCCAAACTAAAATTAATTAAATTTTTATGGATGGTTTCAATTTAGCTATGCAATATTCGTCATTGCAATTTTTAACGATCATTGCCAACATATTATTTAGATGGAGTTCTCTGAATGCTATTTAAGAAAAAAGATAACAAAAAATCCAGCCGCAACAGATGGTATGATCCTCCTTCGAAACTAGGAATCTATCTGGAAAAAATGCAGTTTTTAAGAGAACAGGAACGGGATGCCATTATCGTTGGAATCAAGAATATCATCATGCAGCATGACCCTGAACTGATCAATCGGCATATTCTCGAATTCACCAACTACGCCCGCAATCGCTGGTATGATACTGACCCCTATACCTGGCTGATTATCAATAGTTTGAAATTCGCAGGGTCGGAAATCTTAAACGATGTTATTAAATATCTCGAGAAGAAAATCAATAACTGATCAGTGCCCGCTATCCGGGTTATCTTTTTTTTTAATACTCTTCAATTGGGAGATGATAATCCCCAACGGATTGTGTGGTTTAGCTGACACGAGGTCGTTTGGGATTCTCCATCGCTGAAAAATTCATTAAACCTGTTCTGATGAGTCCTTTTATTTACTCATACACTCGTAAGTTTGCAGCCTGAAAAACAACGGAATATGAAGATAACAGCATTTTCTGATTTGAATTAGTGAAGACAAAGGAAGATCAGGGTGACGGGAAAAAAATTCGACGAGCCAAAACTCCATATAAACAAAATTTATACCCGCACAGGGGACAGCGGTAACACGCGGCTGGCGGGCGGACAATCATTGCCTAAAGATCACCCCCGTATTAAAGCTTATGGGAATGTGGATGAGTTGAATGCCCTGCTGGGAATTTGCAGAGAAGAGACAAAACAACAGGCCCCTATGCATCCTGAGTTAGAAAAACTATCGCAGGTACTGATCAGATTACAACATGAATTGTTCAACCTCGGGGCCTATCTTTCAACTTTACCCGAGGATATCCATCCGGGCCTGCCCCGCGTCACCGATGCGGAAGTGACACTGCTAGAACGAGAGATCGATGAAATAAATTCCGGGCTGCCGGCTTTAAAATCTTTTGTACTGCCAGGTGGAACAGCTTTAAATGCCCTGCTGCATCAAGCCAGAACCGTTTGCAGACGGACGGAACGCCGCTGTGTGGCCTTAGCGCAGACCGTAGAACTTGACGGAACTGTCATCATCTATTTGAACCGCCTGTCCGATGCCTTATTTGTCTGGAGCCGTTGGGTTAACCATACTGTAAGTGCTCCTGAAGTACTGTGGAGCCCCCAAGAATCCGCATCCGGTCGGGAAGACAAATAAATTATCGAGACTCAATCCGTT
>CAZIYQ010000131.1:0-7773 GCA_964543505.1 uncultured bacterium
GTGATGTTTGCCCAAAATGATCGAATAGTCGGCGGCACCGAAGTTGATCCACCTTACCAATACACCTGGATGGCGGCTGTTTTCCCGGGACCTTATTTATGCGGGGGTACGCTGGTTGACGATGAATGGATCGTCACAGCCGCACACTGTGTTGAAGGTATCTTGCCAGCTGATACTCATGTAACTCTCGGGGCCCACGAATTATGGAATCCCTATGAGAACCCCGGAGTCCGTGTCACCATGAATGTTACGGATATTTACATTCATCCCGCTTACAACAACAGCACTCAGGATAATGACATTGCCCTGCTGCATTTGGACGGAGTCGCTCCTGCCGATTTTACGCCCCTGCCCCTGATCAACGACGCAACACTCGATGATGCCGGCAATCTTGCTCGAGTCACAGGCTGGGGAACCACTTCAAGTGGAGGAGATGTCTCCCCCGTACTCCTCGAAGTGGATGTACCCATTATTTCTAACACGGTCTGCAATGAACCCGCTCACTACGGTGGCTGGGTGACGAGCAATATGATCTGCGCGGGTGATATTGTGGATGGTGGTGAAGATTCCTGCCAGGGAGACAGCGGCGGACCCCTCATGGTGGATAACGGCCGCGGTTGGGAACTCGTTGGAATCGTCAGCTGGGGAATCGGATGCGCTCAGCCGGCCCACCCTGGCGTTTATACGCGTGTTTACAATTATCTTACATGGTTGGATGGCTATTTGCCATCAACAGACATATCAGGCTGCATGGATGCCAGCGCCTGCAACTATAACCCCGACGCAACCCTTGACGATGGAAGTTGTACCTATGATGTGGACTGCAATGGAGATTGTGGCGGGACTGCCTATGCCAATGAATGCGGCTGTGTGGAAGGAAATACGGGGCTTGTAGCAGACTATTGCTATGGCTGCATGGATCCCGGTGCAACGAATTATGATCCTCTGGCGACGATTGACGACAGTGGATGCCTTTACCCCAGTCAGCCGGTTGAACTTTTCGTGGGAGACGCCGATCTGCAGGCCGGTTCCAGCGGGAGCTTTGATATTTCGATGACCAACGACGATCCTGTTGGTGGATTTCAGTTTACTCTGGTCGTTGATCCAGCGATTGCTCATCTTGTTTCTGTCGCTACTACTGACCGAACCACCGGGTGGTTAGTGAATGGAAGTCCTGATACAGGCGTTATTTTGGGCTTCAGTTTAACCGGGCAAACAATCGCTCCCGGCAGCGGACCTATTGTAACCGTAGAACTCTTTGGTGACAGTGAGGGTCTTGGCAGCATGTGCCTCGATGCCATCGCAATTTCAGATCCTTTCGCCCAAAATATTGCAGCCACCTCGTACTGTGGTAACCTGACAGTGGGAGTTGTCCAGTTGTTCGTGGGTGATCTCTCCGTTGGAGGGGGTGGTTCGGGATTAATGGATATCTCCATGACCAATGATGGAGCCATCGCCGGCTTTCAGTTTACATTGACCTTTGACCCAGCCTTTGGCGAGATTGTGGATGTCTTCCCCACCGACCGCACCACCGATTGGACGGTATCAGCCAATGGCAGTACCGGGACCATCCTTGGTTTCAGCCTTTCAGGGGCAATGATCGCCCCGGGAACGGGACCCATTGTGCAAGTGGGAGTACAGGGTAATGAACCCGGAATTGCAGATGCCTGTCTCAGCAGCATTGTGCTGTCAAACAGTGAAGGAGGCTATGCCCCGGCCACGGCCGAATGCGGTGTTTTGACGGTTGGTGCTACTGAAATTTATGTAGGTTCGGCACAGGTCTTTTTGGATCAGCAGGGGACTTTCGAGATTTCCATTACCAATGATGTCCCCGTCGCGGGCTTCCAGTTTGAAGTGCTTATCGACCCAGCCATATCTGCTGTGGTTTCTGTTGAAGGAACACCGAGAACATCAGACTGGGCTATCTCGAATGGTGGCAATACAATTCTCGGTTTCAGTTTTTCCGGTTCTGTTGTTGAACCTGGTGACGGACCTGTAGCGGTTGTCACTATCAGTGGAGATGCCGAGGGAGTTGCTTCCATTTGCCTCGACAGTATTGTGCTGTCAGGCGTCGGCGGAGTTATCCTCCCAGCCGTTTCATTCTGCGGTGACCTCGAGATTATACCGGGAATGCTCGGTGACCTGAATCAAGATGGAGTTCTCAATGTCATCGATATCGTCATCGTTGTGGACATCATTTTTGGTGCTCCTGCATCCGACTACCAACTGTGGGCAGCTGATGTGAATGGTGACGGAGGGATCAATGTTGTGGATGTGGTCTCTTTGGTAGAACTGGTACTGAACTCACGTTCGTTTTCGACGATGCCAATTACTTCTGCTACGGTTACCACTGCCAACAACTCACTTGCACTTACTGCAGATGGTGACATAGCGGGATTCCAGATGGAATTGGGAGGCAGTTATGAAGTCAATGAATTGATTTCCCGCTCCGGTTGGGAATTCAGAATGCAGGACAATTTACTGCTCGGGTACAGCATGGACGGTTCCTCTCTCTCTAATGAAACTGTTTTGACGTACAGAGGAAGTCTGACGGTGAACTCCGCCACTGTCGCCGACCACTTTGGGAATGGCTATCAAGCCGAATTGGAAACGTCGACGCCAGGGGCTTTCGCCTTACTGTCTGCCTATCCCAATCCTTTTAACCCTGAAACCACCATCGAGTTTACACTGGCAACGGAAAGCAATATCTCCCTGTCTGTGTTCGATGTAAACGGACACCAGGTCGCTATCCTCTCTCATGGTTTGCAGGCACCGGGCCGGCACAGTTTCACCTGGCAGCCTGAAGGACAACCCAGCGGGATGTATCTGATACGTTTATCCGATGGGAAAGAAAACCAGGTACAAAAAGTCATGTTCATGAAGTAATTTTCGGGGCTCTCCCGTCGATTTATTTCAAAGATAAATCAAACTCCCCGTCGCTATAGTGGCAACGGGGAGTTTTTTTATTGCGGTATGCTATTTTAAAAAGATAGGGTCTGTAGTACAGCCGTCAGGGAGGGTATTTCACACATTCATTATTAAACTTACCATCTCGATAACGTCTGTTACATCCAGCGAATAATCTGCATTGATATCTGCACAGGAGCAAACATTTTCATCGAGTATGCAATCCACCAGTAAAACTATATCGAGTACATCAATGATATTGTCTGTATTCAGATCACCTGCTAATTCACATAGCCCCGTTTCCAAACAGTCACCGGTATCAATTTCAGTTACATTTTCAAAATTCATATTGAGAAAGTATGGATCGATAATACAACTCTCGTCACTAAAAACTGCATCAAAATAGATGGTACAAAATCTGTTATAACCTTGGTATATCGCATATTCCATTCCAAATAGAAGTATCAACCCGGAATTGTTAGTACTTAACACTGCAAGACCCTAGATCGCTCCTCCCCACTACTTGTCATTTCGAACGCAGTGAGAAATCTTAAACCTCGAGCAGGATTTCTCCCTCGCTACCCCTCACATTCGTTCGTGGCTCGCTCACTACTTGTCATTTCGAACGTAGTGAGAAATCTTAAACTCCAAGCAGGATTTCTCCTTCGCCACCCCTCACATTCGTTCGTGGCACGCCCACTACTTGTCATTTCGAACGTAGTGAGAAATCTTAAACCTCAAGCAGGATTTCTCCCTCGCTACCCCTCACATTCGTTCGTGGCGGGTTTACCCGACAGGCCGAAGTGCTGGCGGGCTCACTCGAAATGACAAGGGGACTGCCCACTACTTGTCATTTCGAACGTAGTGAGAAATCTTAAACCTCAAGCAGGATTTCTCCCTCGCTACCTCTCACATTCGTTCGTGGCGGGTTTACCCGACAGGCCGAAGTGCTGGCGGGCTCCCTCGAAATGACAATGGGACTGCCCACTATGTGTCATTTCGAACGTAGTGAGAAATCTTAAACCCAATTAAGGAGTCATGGTCTATCTATTATTTGCCTGAAAATTCCGCGTTGACGATTATTTTCTTTGGAGTCGGTTGAGTTTTCCGCTGATATTCGGATAGCTGATGTGCAGCTTTTTCATGAGGTATTCTTTTTTTGTACCATATTTTTCAAGAAAATAGGTCAGGATATCATTCTCAAATTGTTCATTGAGCGAGTGCCAGTCCAGATCAGCATATTTTTGCATGTATTCCTGAAGCTCGTCTAAAATATTGCTATGGTCCATATTGAAGGCATTTTTCCTGAAATCAGGGATATGAAAACCTAAATTTGAGAGTTTCTGCTGTTTGGCTTGAAAATTAGATCTTTTCAAATTTAAAATTTTCAGCATATCTTTAATCGAGTTACATTTGAATTTGTGAAAGACGATCAGATTGTAATGAAACAGATTCATCACATCATTCCAGCTCTTATTCAAACTGAAAGCGAAAGGGTCTCCGGGGTGGCTGCGACCCGAGTGCAATACTTCCGGGACATAATTTTCGGTGAAGTAACAAATGTATTTTTCGATGACCTGTTTCATGTAGCCCGAGATGGTCACACCCTCCCGAAACATCTGCATGGAATGATCGTAACCCAGTTTATAGAAAAATTTTGCCTGCGAGGGCTGGTCCAATTTTGATTCCTGGATATCCCCAATTCGAATGCAATCTTCCGGCAAGGTCACTTGCACCCCGTGGTCCTGAGCAATGTTCAGCGATTCCATCCAAAAAGTCAGAGCAGTCTGATAATCCCCGAGGGCCTCGTGAACGAGGGCGATATTTTCCAGGATGAGGCATCTTTGGTAGTAATCATTGCAGTTGTCGATGGTTGGGAAGGTGGCCAGTGCCTGGTCAAAATCTCCGTTGAGGTAGTAAACGAAGCCCAAATTGCTTTGCGCCGTAATTTTCAGGTTGTTGGATGATATGCGGGCAATCAATTGCTGCACCTCTATCAATATTTGTGCAGATCGATCGTAGTTTTCCCGTCCCGCAAGTATTTCGGCCAGTCTGAAATTGGCCATGACCTCAAGCACAGGTAAATTACTATTTTTAAAAATATCAATGAATTTCTCAATCTGTTCGCATTCGGTATTCTCTACCGGATGGCAGGTGGCGATCTGATAATCTATCAGGAGTTCCAGCACAGGAGTCTTCACCAACAGTTTTGCAATTTTGAGATGGTTTATATAATTGATATTGTCGCAGAGGTTTCTAAAAAACAGGGCACATTCATAATTGATATAGGCCGCTTCATTGTTCTTTTGCACTTTGCTAAACGGCATAAATTGTAACTTTGGCCGGGCAAACAAGTCACGGAGGGCTTTGTGCGCATCTGCTATCCTGCCGCAAACGGATAATTGCTTGATTTGCGCAGTTTGTTTTAGTTCATCACTGTAATTGGTCTGTTTTTTCAGAGCTTGAAGAATGGAATCCACACTTTCAACCGGATGGTCAAAGAAGGGTGCGTGGCTCAACTGCAGTAAAAGATTTACCAGCATTCCTGGCGATTCTACTGTTGGCAAAAGATACTCTTAACTTGTCCGATCAAGGTTGGATGATAGTGTGTAGTGAATCCCCATCATACAGGCCATTACGGTTGTTGAACCCGCTGCGGATGTCCTTTTCGCGGAACTGCTGTGGAGGTGTGAATTTATCATCCGAGCCTGCACCATTCCCCCGATTCAGGGATTCGGGTGCGTCTATATCAGTGCCAACCATTAGAACAGAGTCCGTCGGCGGGGGTGAAAACGGATTGCCTTCACAGGATACGAAACAGATCATGCAGACCGCCGTGAGGATTAATATCTTTTTTTGATTCATCATAACTCCAACATTTCTTGATTATTTGGAATACAAATCTAAAATAGTTACGATAATAGAGCCAATATTATTTTAATATGATTCAGCATTGTTGTCATTATGAAGTATATTTATTAATAATAGGACTGTTTTAAACTATTAACCCCACCCACTGCATTAGCTTAGTTGATGCTGAAAATAATGCGGGGAGACTACCCCGCTTCGATTATTTAGTAATTTTGTCGGTCAGGAATTGTTAATACGCCTCAGCACAAAATAGGGGATGATATTGAAAAACCAGATGGCAAGTTTGTAGAGCAGCATGCCTCCGTAATGAATTTCGTAAAAGGTTACCTTTGGAATATGGAAAAGAGCACTGTGCATGCGATAGACCCAGTCATGGGCGATCAGCATGAACAAAAACCATAAAAACAATAGAGCCATATTGAAAATAGAACACCAGCCCAATGCGCTTCGAATTGATTTTACTGACATTTTTTCTCCTTATAAAAACACAAATAAAATCTTTACAAAATGGTTTTCACTCTGATCGATTGCATCGCCCTAAAAATAGCAAACTATTCGGCTTGTCCGCAGTAGTTGTAACTGACAGGTCTCCAGCCCGGCTGATAATTTGTATTCAGATCAGCGACGGTAAAACCGGCCTCTTGGAGCAGGGCGGCGATGTTGCGATTGAGGTTACATCCGCCTGAGAATTTTATCCAGATTGGATTCAATCGATTCTGCCATTTGGCGACACTTTTGTCAGGGGATTCACCATGTTCACAAAATAATAATTTACCTGCCGGCCGCAGGACCCGGCGCATTTCCTTTAAAGCTGCCTGGGGGTCTGGAATGGTGCAGAGTGTATAGGTCATGATAATGGTATCAACACTATTTGTATCCAATGGTATTTCTTCGGCGGAGGCCTGCAGAAAATCAAAATCAAAAGGTAATTTGTCGGCCTTATTTTGAGCAAAATTCCACATTTCCAAAGAGGGTTCCAGTCCCCATAAATGTTTTACTTTGTTCGAATCATATAAGGAGAGATTTAGGCCGGAGCCGATGCCAATTTCCAGAACATTCCCAGTAGCCAGTGGAATTATTTTTTGCCGCTGACGCATGTGGGGAGACCTGCTGCAGGCAAAATGCACTATTTTCGGAAGAACATATTTATTGTACAAATTCATGATTAATTCTTTCTAAAGTTACATCAAACATAGAAAGAAAAAATATAGAATTTGATGGTTGGTATTTTAATTGCGATAAATCTCCCAATCAAAAAGTTTCTGCTAAACCCACAAAATAGGATCTTTTTAAATTAATCAAAAATCGGAATGTAGATGATCAGCGATTGTGAGCAACTGCAATACCGAAGGTAAATTTCCGGCGGGTTATAACACCAGTTGCTTCCTCTTGTCCCCTGGGATGAATACAAGTGTAATTGCCTGTTGTCTGAATTACTGATAAAACGGATTTCACGGATTGGTTTAATCCTGAAGCGCGAAGTCCTGTAGCCCACAGCTTCAGCTGTGGGGTTGTGGTGATCAAGATGCAAAACTGTTTCAACGGTTTCTGGAGATTGGGGGTGGAGGTGATAGTGTTTTTGTCTGAATCACGGATTCTGAAGATGACACCGATTTCACGGATTGATTTAAACCTGTAGGGTTGTGTAGAGCTAAAGCCCTTTTTTTGTTTTGGTCAATCCCCGCGCTGAAGCACGGGGTTATTTAAAGAGAGATCGGTAGCCCACAGCTTCAGCTGTGGGTATGAGGGTGATCAAAATACGGAACCGTTTCAACGGTTTATTGGAGAGCTGTTGGGCTGTCTCTCACAATTAATATTATGGGTTATGGTTGTTACGGAATTGATACATTCAACCCCTTCAGGGTTGGGTTAGGTGTATCACTTTCCTCTATTCATATTCAACCCCTGCGGGGTTGTTTTTCTTCTTTGTCTGAATCACTCCCGCCAGTGCTCCGCACTGTCGGGTAAACCCGCCACCCTTTGGGCTGTCGGGTA
>CAZIYQ010000132.1:0-7738 GCA_964543505.1 uncultured bacterium
GGGGGGGGGGGGGGGGGCATTCTTTCCATCCACGTCGCTCTGCCGATCTCTTCTCAAAAGGTTTTCCGGGGCATAAAATAACTTTTATCCCGAATGCTGCCGACTTTAAACTATCGGATGCTTTGATGGCCGGATTCAACGCGGCAGAATTCAGGCGGCAGCTGGGAGCTGAGGGAAAACTCGTCATTGTGTATGTAGGGGTACATGGTTTTGTGAACCATTTGATCCAGCTGGTGGATGCAGCCGAGAAGCTAAAAGATGAACCCGTTCTGTTCTTGCTGATCGGAGATGGTGTGGAAAAGAAAATTTTAAAGGAGAGGGCGGAAGCACTGAAACTGAAGAATATCAGGTTCATCGATTCGGTGCCGAAGGAGGAAGTATTGAAATACATCATTTCCGCCGATCTGGGCACCACGGTGCTGAAAAAACTGGATATTTTCAAAACCATCTATTCTAATAAAACCTTCGATTATATGTCGTGTAAAAAACCAATCCTGATGGCTGTGGAGGGAATTTCGAAAAAACTGGTGGAGGACGCAGATTGCGGTGCCTGTGTGGAGCCTGAAAATACGGAGGATTTCGTTGAAAAAGTCCGTTACTACCTGACCCACAAAACCCTCCTGAAAAAACAGGGTGAAAATGGTTATCACTACGCCAGAAAATACTTTGACCGCAGGGTCCTGGCAGATAAATACCTGGATGTCATGCAGGAAATAATTGAGAAAAAACATGCAGGATCTGCTTAAAACGGCTTTTGATTTTACAGTGGCTTTCGTGGCAGTCGTTGTTCTGTCACCCCTGTTCATCGTCCTGATCCTTCTGCTTTTACTTTCCAACCGGGGAAAGGTTTTCTTCACGCAAAAACGGGTCGGGAAGAATAATGCGGTCTTCACGGTACTGAAGTTCAGAACTATGAATGATCGAAGAGATGAGAAGGGTGAACTCCTGCCGGATGCAGAACGCCTGACATCGGTGGGGAAGTTCATCCGCAGGACCTCTCTGGACGAACTGCCCCAACTGTTCAATGTCCTCCGAGGAGAGATGTCGCTGGTGGGTCCCAGGCCCCTGCTGGTGGAATATCTGCCGTTGTACTCGCCCGAGCAGGCCCGCAGACATGCAGTGAAGCCGGGCATCACCGGCTGGGCCCAGATAAACGGACGCAACGCCCTATCCTGGGCTGAAAAATTTAAACTGGATGTCTGGTATGTTGAGCACAGGTCGTTTTTGCTGGATCTGAAGATCATTCTGATCACCACTGTCAAAGTGATTCGGAGCCAGGGGATCAGTGCCGCAGGACAGTCCACAATGCCGCAGTTTACAGGGAAAAACTGATATGAAGAAAATATTTTGGATGTTAAAATGACAGATAGGTTTAAAAGCTGGCAGAAACCGAATATTGAAGACGGTAAGATGACAAAATGGAACTGGGTAGTACAAAACACAGAGAATTTTAAATTGGGTATCAACACAGATATTGGAGCGTTTACTTATATCAATGCGAAAAATGAAGTAGTTATTGAAGACGAGGTTCAAATTGGATCACATTGTTCAATCTATTCTGTCTCCACTATTGATAATAAAGAGGGTCCGATAAAATTAGAGAAAAATTGCAGGATAGGAAGCCATTCCGTAATAATGCCAGGTGTCACGATAGGTGAAAACTCAATTATCGGTGCCTTTAGTTTCGTAAACAGAGATATTCCAAAAAATGTCATAGCAGTTGGAGCTCCTGTAAAAATAATTAAAGAACTATAGATGGGGGAAGTATGAATAAGCACCCACGCATCTATCTTTCACCGCCCCATCTGGGCAGCGCGGAGTTACAATTAGTCAACGAAGCGTTTGAATCCAACTGGATCGCTCCTCTGGGACCTCATGTGGATGCTTTCGAAAATGAAATGGCCGACTATCTCGGCGCGGGACATGCCGCGGCGCTTTCGTCCGGGACGGCAGGCCTCCATCTCGCCTTAAGGATCCTGGGAATTCAGGATGGGGATCACGTGCTGTGCTCTTCTCTCACTTTTGCTTCCAGCGTGAACGTCGTTTTATACGAAAGGGCCATCCCCGTCTTTGTGGATGCTGATCCACTGACCTGGTGTATTGATCCACTGGCTCTGGAAAGAGCCTTGGAGAAGTATGGCAAAGGAAGTAAAAAACCCAAGGCCCTCATTGCAGTAGATTTGTACGGGCAGAGCGTAGATCATGACCGCATTCATGACCTATGTGAGAAATATGGCATTTATCTCATAGAAGATGCAGCCGAAGCTCTGGGGGCTACCTATAAGGGAGCAAAATGTGGTACTTTTGGTGAGATGGCCGTCCTGTCCTTCAATGGGAATAAGATTATCACCACCTCAGGCGGAGGGATGCTGATCTCCGATAACGAAGACTACATCACACAGGCCAGATTCCTTGCGACCCAGGCCCGGGACAAAGCCTTACACTATGAACACAGCCAGCTGGGCTTCAATTACCGGCTCAGTAATATTCTTGCAGCCATCGGACGAGGCCAGCTGAAAGTTCTCGATGAGCGTGTCGCCAGCCGGCAGAGGGTATTTCGCCACTATCACGATGTGCTCTCTTCGATAGAGGGCATTTCTTTTATGCCCGAGGCATCCTACGGAATGCCAACTCGCTGGCTTACGGCCCTGACCGTGAAGGAAGATAAAACCGGTGTCTCGCGCACAGACATTATTCAAAAACTGACTGAAAATAACATCGAAGCCCGTCCGGTCTGGAAACCCATGCATCTCCAGCCTCTTTACAGGAAGTATGATTATTTTACAGCCAGTGATGGCCAGAATATATCCGATCGTTTATTTGCCGAGGGTTTAATTCTTCCATCAGGGTCTAACCTGAAGCCAGTAGAACAGGATCGGATCATAGACATTGTTTTATCTTTATTCTGAAAAATTATTGCATTTAAGGCAGGTAAATAATCCTCCAATACTGGTAAATTCACCCTAACGATATGATTAAAAAAATATTCCTATACTTCCTGAATTTAGACAGGAGCAAAAAGAAATTGCTGTTGTTGGTGACAGACTGTATTGTCCTGCCTGTATCCATGTATCTGGCATATTCCCTTAAACTGGGCAGACTGGTACCCCTTCAAGAGATTCAGAAGTACTGGTGGATCCTTTTTCTATTGCCTCTTGTCAACATCCCGATATACATGAAAAGTGGGATATATCATTCTGTTCTTCAATATCTGGGCATGAATGCCATAAAAGCCACTATCGAGTCCGTTAGTTTGTCTATTTTGATCATAGGATTCCTCATGCTGCTCGTGAAAGATCTATCTTTCCCCAGATCCGTTTTGATCATTTTCTGGTTTGTAGCCATCATAATGACGATAGGGGATCGTTACTTTGCCCGTTGGCTGTTGTATTCATTTATTGATCGCAACGGGAAAGGGGATAAATCCGTTGCCATCTATGGAGCCGGTAAAGCAGGAGCTATGCTGGTAGACAGTATCCGGCAAAATGATAAATATAAGCTGATTGGATTAATCGATGATGATCCTCAAAAATGGGGAACAATACTCAATTCGGAACTAATCCATCCACCTGAAGATATACAG
This sequence comes from uncultured bacterium, assembly GCA_964543505.1. GTDB lineage: Bacteria > Fidelibacterota > Marinisomatia > SCGC-AAA003-L08 > JACNLC01 > JAADGM01. The sequence continues at coordinate 3,584 of CAZIYQ010000132.1, forward strand.
GAGATGATAAGAAAAAATGAATTGAGGTTGATTTTTATTGCCATTCCCTCATTAACTTCATCTGTTAGAAGGGAATTGCTATCCACAATAACCCAGTATCCTGTTGAGGTTAGGGTTTTGCCGGGACTCGAAAAGATCATGGACGGTCGGGTATCCGTGGAAAACGTCGTTCAGGTGCAAGTGGAAGATATTCTGGGCAGGGGACCCGTTGCGCCCTCCAGAGATCTTCTGAAAAAGAATATTGCGGGTAAATCAATCCTGGTAACAGGTGCCGGGGGTTCAATCGGATCAGAGCTCTGTCGACAGATTCTTGAGCTCAATCCGGATAAACTGGTTTTATTGGAGCGTTCCGAGTATAATTTATATACTATTATGCAGGATGAAATTGTCCGGGAACATGGAGATAAAGTTGTTCCTATTCTCGGTTCCATCCTCAATGAGGAACAACTCTATAAGACGCTGTTGACCCATAATATACAGACAGTTTATCATGCAGCCGCTTATAAACATGTTCCTATGGTAGAGATTAACCCAATTGCAGGAGTATGGAATAATGTCATCGGCACCAACCGTGTTGCATCGGCTGCAGCAAATGCCGGTGTTGAACTTTTTGTACTCATCAGCACCGATAAAGCGGTTCGCCCCACGAATGTGATGGGAGCTTCCAAACGATTTGCAGAATTGATTCTCCAGGCCATGAATCAGGAGCATCCACGTACCTGTTTTACCATGGTGAGATTTGGAAATGTTCTCGACTCGGCAGGTTCGGTCGTACCCCTATTCAGAAAGCAAATAGCAGATGGGGGACCCGTTACCGTAACTCACCCAGATGTTTTGCGTTATTTTATGTCCATTCCAGAGGCCGTGCAGTTGGTGATACAGGCCGGTGCTATGTCAGAAGGCGGGGAAGTATTTTTATTGGATATGGGAAAGCCTATAAAAATATTAGACCTTGCCAGGAAGATGATCTATTTAAGCGGGTTTGAACCACTGGATGATAAGAGCCAGCGTGGGGATATCCCTATTGAGATTACTGGATTAAGACCCGGTGAAAAATTATACGAGGAATTACTTATTAGTAGCAATCCCATCCAAACTGAACATCCGCGGATAATGAAAGCGAACGAATATTTTTTTGAACCTGATATTATAAAAGAAGCAGTGAACGAGATGAGTCAACATTGCAACGAACACGATAAAAATGCAGTAATCCAGACTTTACAAAAATTTGTCAATGAATACACCCCATTTCACGTTGCAACCTGACTTACAGTTGACAATTTGAAAATCATATCTTTAATACTTTCATTCCTCTTTATTTTTTGTCTTTTAGAAGGAGGAAAATTGACGATCTCACCTGAGGGAGGATATAACTCGTTTGCAGTTACCTTTGATGTCAATCTTAACATCACTCCTGAAATTACACTGCATCATCGAAATATATTGTTTCATACTGCGTATCAATTTCAACATTTTGTGTGGTTCAACGACAAAATGACGCGGAATAAAATGAATGCGGTCACGGATTACAGTTATCTACAATGGCAGCACGACAATCAAAAATTAATGTTTGGCCGCATGACTTCGGCGAGCGAGGGTAGACTTCAGGACCTGTTGCTGTCACCAACCGCGCCCACTTTGGACCAGTTATATTATCAGTTAACTTATAAAAAATTTAAAATTGATTATCGCGTAGGACAGCTCGATAATCGATCAGAATTAACAAACGATGGGAAATGGGTCATCTACCATCGATATTTTTATCAACGAAAGTTGTATTTTGGGATTACGCAAGGACTACAGTTTACTTTTCAGGAATTTATTGTTTCTACTGGTGTCGGAAGAAATATTGAGTTCTACTATCTGACGCCGATGGGATTATTGTTTGCTGAAGAAATTCACGAAGAACCTCAAAATGTCAGGGATTCGGATAATGGTTTTTTAGGGTTTGGTATTGATTACAAATTGGGCAATCAAAGATATTATAATGAATGGGTCGTCGATGAATTTCAAATTGATGCTCAGGATGCACGTCATCGCCAAAACATATTTGGGATGATTGCAGGTCTTTCAGGATCCGTAAAAGGTCTTCAGTATATTCTGGAGTACGCTTATGCAAGCCCATGGTTATATCTCCATTCCGGAGTTGTAACGACTCCCGAAAAACACGGCTTGCCTTTGGGGTTACGAACCCCGCAATCCCAGTCAGTGGAACTCTCTGTGAAATATCGATATTCAGATCTGATCGAAACCTCTGTTATCGTTTACGAAAGCTGGATGGGTGACCAGAACCTCACTACAGACTATGAACCCTATGATAATAAAATCGACTATTTTTCGTTCAAACACAGATCCCCAACAGAGTTTCGTGCAAAGGTCCAATGGCTGGGTGACGGTCTGAACCCTTATTTAGCTATCTATCATAATTGGCTGAATACAGGTAGAACGGATTATTTAATAGGTTTTAGTTATGGAATCAATTTATAGTATTCGTATGGTAATATCTCATGATTAAAAATAAAAATAATTTAAACGAAAGCACTTCCTAACCAATGCAACTAACCATCGTAGGAACCGGATATGTTGGGCTTGTCACGGGTGCCTGTTTTGCCGAAATGGGCAATAGGGTAATTTGTGTTGACATTGACGAAAAGAAAATAAATGCACTCAACAATGGAATTGTCCCCATCTATGAGCCGGGTTTAAAGCGGATCATTACGGAATGCTCAGCGAAAGCTACACTGCAATTCAGTACGAGTCTGAAAGATTCTCTCGAGGGAACCAAAATCGCCTTTATCGCCGTGGGAACACCACTGGGTGAGGATGGTACTGCAGACCTGAAATATGTGGTCAGTGCTGCCAGAGAAATAGGAAGACTCATGTCTGACGATCTGGTGGTCGTTAATAAATCCACAGTGCCGGTGGGGACCGCGGATTTGGTTCGAACAACAATTGAGAAGGAACTGCAAAAACGCAAAGTAACACTTCGTTTTGATGTCGTCTCAAATCCGGAATTTCTTAAAGAAGGAGCTGCTGTCAACGACTTCCTGAAGCCCGACCGGGTTATTGTTGGCAGTGACAATGAAAGTGCTATTGAACTCATGAGAGAACTTTATAGGCCATTCACATTGAACCACGAGCGCTTTATTACCATGAATATCCGTAGTGCTGAAATGACTAAATATGCCGCGAATGCCATGCTTGCAACCAAAATCTCCTTCATGAACGAGATGGCAATGATCTGCGAAAAGGTCGGTGCCGATGTCAATCAGGTGCGGCAGGGGATTGGCAGCGATCAAAGAATTGGGTTCCGATTTATTTATCCCGGTATCGGTTTCGGGGGAAGCTGTTTCCCAAAGGATGTGAAAGCGTTGATAAAAACCGCCGAAAAAGAGGGAATTAAACCTGAATTGATCGAAGCCGTGATCTCCATAAATCACCGTCAGCGTCTCAATTTTGTGAATCGGATAGTGACTCATTTTAAAGAGCAGGGTGATGACTCACTTACAGGGCGAACCATCGCTGTTTGGGGTTTAAGTTTTAAGCCTGAGACAGATGATATGCGTGAAGCACCCAGCCTTACCGTCATTCCGGCTTTGCTCGAAAAAGGAGCAAAGATAAACACCTTCGATCCCCATGCCTTCCAGCAAGCGAAAGATATTTATTTCAAAAATATAAGCGGTATCACTTACTGTGTCAATAAATACGATGCGCTGGACGGAGCCGATGCCCTGTTGCTGCTCACAGAATGGAAAGAATTCAGGAGTCCTGATTTTACGGAGATTAAAAACCGCATGAAAACCCCGGTCATCTTTGACGGCCGGAATCAATACAATTGCCCAAAACTCCAGAGTCTTGGTTTTACCTATTATCAGATCGGTGTTGCTGTTAGAAAGATAAAAGATAAAAGACTAAAGAAGATAAAAGATAAAAGTAAAAAGACTAAAGAAGATAAAAGATAAAAGTAAAAAGACTAAAGAAGATAAAGAAATTTTGGTGGATAGGAATAATCTTTCAGACCGATTATTTAATTTTGCTGTCGATATTTTAAATTATTTACCAAAGCTGCCCAAGACCACTGAATTTCAGGTCATTAGATTTCAGCTTGCAAAAAGTGCTACATCTTCAGGGGCGAACTATGAAGAGAGCCAGGCC
>CAZIYQ010000133.1:0-7698 GCA_964543505.1 uncultured bacterium
GGTGACAATAGTCACAGTTCATGGGAGTGCCCACATAACCGTCGAAGTGACAATCAATACATACAGGTCCGTCATGAGAATCAGTCAGCGGGAAGTTGGTATTGTTGTGATCGAAAATAGTCTCATTCCAACTGGCACTGGTGTGGCAGATGGTGCAGTCCTGAGCAAAATCGCTGTGCCCCTGGATGGTAGTTCCGGCATTCAGGAAATCAGCTGTGTGACAGGTATTACAGTCGGCCTGTGCGGGCAGTCCGTGCTGGAAGATGCTGGGTGCCCAGCCGGTGGCATCATGGCAGAGCTCACAATCTCCGGGGAGGAAGACCTGATCCGCATGGTTGGGATTGGTGGTCGCATCGTAGTTGTCGAGGTGACAATAGTCACAGTTCATGGGAGTGCCCACATAGCCGTCGAAGTGACAATCGAGACATACAGGTCCGTCATGAGAATCAGTCAGCGGGAAGTTGGTATTGTTGTGATCGAAAATAGTCTCATTCCAACTGGCACTGGTGTGGCAGATGGTGCAGTCCTGAGCAAAATCGCTGTGCCCCTGGATGGTAGTTCCGGCATTCAGGAAATCAGCTGTGTGACAGGTATTACAGTCGGCCTGTGCGGGCAGTCCGTGCTGGAAGATGCTGGGTGCCCAGCCGGTGGCATCATGGCAGAGCTCACAATCTCCGGGGAGGAAGACCTGATCCGCATGGTTGGGATTGGTGGTTTGATCGTAATTTTCCTGGTGGCAGTCTGTACAGTTCGCCGGCGTGCCAGCAAATCCTGTGTCATGGCAAGCCAGGCATGATGCGCTCTCGTGAGCACCCGTTAGCGGGAATCCTGTATCTTCATGAAAGAAGATGATCTCATTCCATGCCTGACTGATATGGCAGGTCGTACAATCAGAAGGGAAATTCTCATGTTCAGGGACATTTTCATTTGCCGTCTGATAATTTTGAGCATGACAAGTTGTGCAGGGTGGTTGTTCCGGGAAAATATGCTGGTAAATGCTGGGGGTCCAGCCGAAGGCATCATGACATTGCTCACAATCTGATACCTGATAAACCTGCTCGGCGTGAGGAGGTGCTGTGGTCTGGTCATAATTTTCCTGGTGGCAACTTTCACAGGGTGAAACCGTTGAGAAGAAATCGGGTACATGGCAGGTCAGGCAGTCCGGAAGTTCATGCTGACCATTGAGATCGAAGCCCGTTGTGGAATGATCAAATTCCATATCAATCCAGTTATCGATGATGTGGCAGCTTTCACAGGTATTGGAAAGCATGGAATGCCCTCCAACATTGAGATTTGCTTGTTGAAGTGTTGACAGGTGGCAAATGTAGCAGGGAGTTTCAGTGGTGGCATGGTCAAATATGATGCTGGTCCAGCCCACATCATTGTGACAGAGTTCACATTCAGATTGCAGATAGACCTCGGTTACATGGACCGGATTCTGAGTATCGAGATAATCCCAGAGATGGCAGGATTCGCAGGCCATGGATTGCCCAACATATCCGTAATTATGGCAGCTCAAACAATTGACCGGTTCATGGGCATTCGCAAGAGGGAAATTGGTGAGGGCATGAAAACCGGGAAGTGTGGGGTTAATACAACAGCCGGATTCATTGTCGAAACAGTCGTAATAGCCATCCGTACAATTTTGTGATTCCAGTATGGCGCTGACAAAATTCACAATATCCAGCACGTCGATGAAGTGATCATTGTTGAAATCACTGGCCCAGAATTCGTAATCGTTTGGCGGCTGGGGGTCCGTTTCCAATACGAACCCCACGATGCGGACAATATCGAGGATATCAAAACTCCCGTCGGAATTCACGTCTCCAAGTATTTCATAGCTCTGGCTGTAAAGCAGTGAGGAGAAACAAGTCAGTGCTATTAGGGATACGAACAGGAATCTTTGGGATTTTTTAAGGAAATTATTCATTGGTCACCCCCACATTCATGAAGCCGTTTTGGTGACAAGCGGAACAATCTGCATCATTGGGAACCTGATTTGCCCTCTCCGTATGGAGGTGTTCATACAGGATTGAAGTCCAGGCCGAAGCAGAATGACAAATGCTGCAGTTATTGGCCAGCTGACCATGTCCTGTCACCATTTGGTTGGCACTATTTTCATCCGACATGTGACAGATACTGCACTGATGGTCTGAATTCTCATGGACGAATTGCTGGTTGTTCCATCCTGAAGTGTTGTGGCAGCGGCTGCAGTCCGTGATGAGGTAGATCCGGCTTATGTGATCTGTGGAATTATACTCCGAGAGGTGGCAGGTTGCACATTCTGATCGTTGGCCCCCATAATTATTAACGGCAGCCTGGGAGTGACAATCTGAGCAGAGAAGCTCTGCGTGCATCCCAGTCAACGGGAAACCGGTACTCTGGTGCTGAAAACTGGCAGCACTAAAGGCGGCCGCATAAAATATTAAGAAAATGAGCATGGGTACCAGATAGGTAACCATTCTTTTTACTGCTCGTTTGTAATGAAGAATTGATTGGGTGTAATTCATTTTATGCTCCCTTTTATTTCTATCTTTTTCTCTGGTCTGAATTTTATGTTGGGTCGGATACGGTCACCGCCTTCACCACAGGCTCCGCCGTTGTTACCATCCGGGTGACAGCTGTAGCATTGGTTAAAGGATTGGGGAATTCCCCAATCGCCATCTGAATATTGCAGTGATACAGACCAGTAACCGTTAGTCCCAAAACAAGATGAACAGCTCCCGCCGCCTTCACAGTGTTTATCCAGCATGCGCGAGCGGGAATGTTTGTTGGTATGACAATTATCGTAACACGAGAAAGAGTCAAAAGTCCCGAAAACATGGCAATTGTCAGAGCAGGAGGATCCCCACTCACCACTGTGTTTTCCCGAGTAAATATTAAAGTAAATATCATATGTATTGCCGTCGTGGCGATTGTTCTGAAATGAAATCGTCTGCCAGTTACTCGTGTTGGAATGGCAGAGAACACAATCCTCAATGGAAGATCCTAATTTAGGGCTGGAATTGTGATCGATGACCGGTAAAGGATCCCAACCTCCCTCATAACTGTGGCAGTCCGTACAACCGGTAGTAATATTATTATGGTCAAAACTCGCGGGTGTCCAACCCAGTGCGGTGTGACAGATATCACAGTTTTCCGGTTGAAATCCAAATTCTGCGTGAGGGGGTTGAGTCGTCTGATCATAGGCATCCATATGGCAAGCTAAACATTCGGATGGCGTATTCAGAAAACCATCCGCATGACAACTCTCACAGGTGGCTGTCAGGTGAATGCCCTCAAGCGGGAAGCCCGCAACGGCATGATCAAAAGTTAAAGTCGTCCAGTCCGTAGCGGTGTGACAGATATCACAGTTTTCCGGTTGAAATCCAGATTCGGCATGAGGGGGTTGAGTCGTCTGATCATAGGCATCCATATGGCAATCTAAACATTCGGATGGCGTATTCAGAAAACCATCCGCATGACAACTCTCACAGGTGGCTGTCAGGTGAACTCCCTCGAGCGGAAAGCCAGAAACGGCATGATCAAAAGTTAAAATCGTCCAGTCCGTAGTTGTGTGACAGGTGGAACAGTCATTGGGCAGTCCGTCGTGGCCCGTAATCGTTTGGTTCGCCGTCGTAAGGTTTGTCAAATGGCAGAGACTGCAGACTGCGGGTGCCGGATTATGCAAATAAATAGAAGTCTCAAAAGTTTCGGTATCATGGCAGAGCTCGCAGTCCGTAGCAAGATATATTTGAGTGCTGTGATCGGGTGCCGAGGTGTTGTAATAGCGATCGATGTGGCAGACATCGCAGCGCTGCGTCGTACCGGAATAACCGGATTCATGGCATAGGGCGCAATCGGTTGCCGTATGTGCCCCGGTGAGAGGGAAATTTGTGAGTGCATGATCAAACGTTATTTCCGTCCAGGAAAAAACCACATGGCATTTTTGGCAGCTGCTGGGGAAGAGAGCATGATCCGGACTCTGTGTTTCGGCACGGGCTTTGGCCGCGCGGTGGCAGTTCTCGCAATCCGGAACCAGACCCGAGAGATTTGCAGCTGAATAATCAAAATGGCAGCTCTCGCAGGAAAGGCCAATATGATTACCCTCGAGAGGGAAGAGGGTCTGCTGATGATCGAAAAGCGTTCCTGCGTCCTGCCAGCTCGTCGTTACATGACAATCCTTGCAGGATGTCCCAAGTAGCGTTTCGTGAAGGTCAATATGACAGCTGCCGCAATCCGTAGCAGCATTACCAAAGAGGTGTTTTTCTTTGATGTTTTTCCCACTATGGCAGGATGCACAGGCAATCTTTTTATGAGCTCCGATCAGTGGAAAAGCTGTGGAGTCGTGATCGAAGGCGGACATTCTGATGATGGACCAGTCTTCGGAAATATGGCAAGCACTGCAGGGAAATCCCGAAATAGTTTCTGCTAAGGGGATTTCGGACTGTTGTGCGAATACCGGCCCGAGCATGACTAAAATTACTGCAGGAATATTGACGTATTTAAGAACGGTCATTACTGTTTTTCAAACTCCTTGCGGTGGCAGTCAATGCAGTCATGGGGCAGGGGTTTGTATTTTATAATTTCCAGCTCATTGCCGGTCTTCATGTCGTAGGTAGTTGCAGGCTTGTGGCATTTCTGACAGGCAACAGTTTGATGTTTGCCATCTAAAGGGAAACCCGTCTCACTGTGGTTAAATGATGGAATTTCCCAGCCCTCTAAGTTATGACATTTTTTACAGTCGGGCAGCAGATGATTTTTATTGAATTGTCCGTTATGCTCATCCTTATGGCAATCAGTGCAGGTGGATTTCCCTAAAGTATAATGAATCTTGCCCTGTAACTCTTCAGCAGGCTTATGGCAGAGGAAACAGGGAATTGCGGTATGAGCACCTCCGAGAGTAAATTGTGTCAGGCTATGCTGATCCAAATCAAACAGTGAAGGTTTCCACTGGCGTTCTGAATGGCAGCGGGCACAATCCATCCAGCCGTTGCCGGCACTGAACTGACCGCCGTGTTGGTCTTCATGGCATCTTCCGCACCAGTCAAATTGAAGTTTGGGGGCAGCCTCTTTTTTGTGACATTTAAGGCATTCCACTTTCTGATGACTGCCCTTCAGGGGGAATTTTGTAGAATTGTGATCGAAAGTTTTCACCTCTTTCCATTTGACAACCTGATGGCATTTCTGGCAGTCCTGACCATAGGCATCATGATGAATATCTTCGTGACAACGGGTACAGTTATCACTAAGGGCCAGCTTAAAGGTTAGATCAGTTTTTCCATCTTTGACATCACTAAAGTGGCAGGAATTGCAGGCAACCTGAGCGTGCCCGATCTCGAGAGGGAATTTGCTTTTATTGTGATCGAACTTCTTTTGAGCCACAGCCCATTGGGTCTCATCATGGCAGTCAATGCACTTACCCTTCAGATTTCCCTGATGAACATCTTCGTGGCAGTTTTGGCAGTTGTCCCCTTTTGCCAGGGCAAAACTCAAATCAAGAGTATCGCCTTTAACTTCGACAAAATGACAATCAGCACATTTTACTTTGGCGTGTGAGTCTTTAAGAACAAATTTTGTCTTTGAATGATCAAATTCAGAACTTGCATTTTCCCAGCTGGTCTGATCGTGACAGCTGGTGCAGTCTTTCCGGAATTTATCTTTGTGAACATCTTCATGACAATCTTTACAATCAGTACCGAGACCCAGGAAAGTTTTTCCAAGAAAATCTGAAGTTCTCCGGGCCAGTTCCCAGCGGGCCACATCCTTCTCAATGACCAATTCCTTTTTATGGCATTGCCGGCATTTCAGGGAGGCATGTTTTTCCACCAGTTTAAATCCGGTTTCCTGATGATCGAAATTTTCCTGACCCTCTTCCCAATAGACCATATTATATTTACGGCCATTGTGATCTGAATGACAGGTCACGCAGTCGGAATCTTTTAGCAGACCATGGTAACCTTTTTTTCCTGAGATCCTGGTTTGTATGATGGCATGGCATTTTAGGCAGTCTTCTGTATCGACAACTTTCCCTTTTGAATGACATTGCTCGCAGTTCTTATTGCCTTTAAGAAATTTGTGGGGTGCACTGAGTTTTCCCGGTGAAAACTGGGCTGTTGCTATGGAAGATAACAACCAGCAATAAAAAAGGAGGGATAAAAAATTTCCAATCCACGCAGATTTTCTGGTAAAATTATTATTTAGGGGATAGTTAAAGATGGTCATATCAGACCTGTGATTCAATAACCTTGCCGAATCCGATGCCGATACTCTCCAGCAATTTGAATGGCAGCACACCGCCTGCAAAAACAAAGGTGTAATCATTTTCAAGCTCGATCTCTTTTTCGCCTTGTTCCAAAATGACTTTGTCATCGAGTATCTCTTTCACATTTGAAGAAAATATACAGTTTAGCTCTTTCTTTTTTATAGCAGTTGTAATGGCATCTTTATTACGTTTCTTAATCCGGAAAAAATTTTCTTTGCGGTATGAAATAGTTACCTTATTACCCGTCTGATGAGCGAGTCCCATAGCGGCCTCAATTGCAGAATCACCACCGCCTACCACCAGCAGACTGTTATGGGTATATGAAGAAGTGTCCAGCAATTTGTACATCACTTTGGTTTTGTCCTCACCGGGTACTCCCAGTTTGCGAGGGGTTCCACGGCGGCCCAGGGCTAAAATGATCTGGTCTGCTTCAAAAGTGGACTTATTGGTTGTAACGGAGTAACCATCACCGAGGGAGTCAATGTGATCAAGTTTCTGAGCCGTTTCGATATTGATGTCATATTTTTTAATCATTTTATTCCACAGCTCCAACAGATCTTCTTTAGAATACGTCTGCTTATTCATGTCACCATAGAGAGGTAGATGAACGGACTGTACCAGTGTCAATTTTCGGCGTGGATAATTCAGGATAGTACCGCCTGGAAATTCCTGATCAATGATGTGGTAATTCAGTTTCTTTTTGACACATTGCAGAGCAGCGGCGATGCCCGCCGGTCCGGCACCGATGATGAAGATATTCTCCTTCTTGCCGGTTTCAGCGGCTTTTTTGGCAATAGCATCCACAACTTTTACTCCCTGATCGATGGCATTACGAATCAGTGCCAAACCACCAAGTTCTCCTGCGATATAAATTCCGGGGACTGTCGTCTCATAATCATCGGTGAGTTGTGGGATGTCTTCGCGGGTAGAGATGTCGCCCAGTCCGATTTTGATGGCACCGATCGGACAGTGTTTGGCACATTCGCCATGGCCAACACAATGCGCGCCGCTGATGATCGCCACCTTACCGTTAATGATGCCCAAAACTTGTCCTTCGGGACAGACTTCTGTGCATACGCCACAACCGATGCAAGCTGCGAGGTCGAAGATAGGGTGCTGCAACAGAGGCTTATCGGTTCCCTCCTTAATGGATTCCTGATAGAGTTTTCGGATTTTTTTCTCTTTTGTCACAAGGCTGTAGATATAAGGGATTAAGGCTGCGACAACAATGATAACCGCTAGCAGGATAGTGCTCGTATTTTCGCTGAGGTTTAGAATATCCATGTGAGCCCCATGTAAGTGGTTACTCCGATATGCAAAAGCATGATGAAGATCATGACGTAGGCGAAAGGCTTGTGAATGATGTGCCAGAAATGAAATACCCTGTGCATTTGATTCAGTAAATAGATCCGCCTGCTGAAGATGGCTTTTTTCCTCATCAGACGACTTAACTC
>CAZIYQ010000134.1:0-7620 GCA_964543505.1 uncultured bacterium
TAAACGGTATTCGAGAGCAGACTGCTGTTCGAAACGGTGAATCCATTATTATCCGGCCATAATGCCAAATCATTTCGCAGGATAAAAACACCACTTCCCTGGGTTGTGATCCAGACATTATCAGCATCGTCAACACGAACATGGTCGCCCTGGTAAAGAGAAATTTCAGAAAGCACCGGAGCTTGAATGATCTGTGATAGCGTAATGCCCTGATAGTCTTCCGTAATTTCATAACCCTGAACACCTGCACTCGTCAGTACCCAGAGATTACCCGCACTATCAAAATCCAGAGACCAGACACTGATATTGGGCAGGATGTTCTCATTCAGCACTGAAATCCAGGTATCATCGGATTCATCGTTTAAAGTACCATTTGCATTCAGCACTCTTAATCCGCCAGTTGCATAATTGCTCACATTCTGGTTCATTGCATTGTCGAATTTCATACCGAACCAGGCTCTGCCGAATTCATCAAAGGCGACTTCCTGGGGCAGGTAGGAGCTTTGGTCAGGCGCAGTAACATGATGCCAGGTGCTGCCATCAGCCATCTGAATTGCAGCTATGTGGTTGTATAGTTCTGAATAGGGATTCACCGTCCAGATATTGCCCGCGGCATCCTTTTTAACATGATGGATGGTTAGATAGCGGTCGTTCCAGTATTGATTATAAATCCCTGCCAAGCCATCCAGTTTGCCGGCTGTCGTATCGATCACGGTGCATTGAAATGACTGGGGATTGACCTCTATTAAACCACCGGTTACGCCAGGATTGGAAGGTCTGATGCCGCTGTTGCCGACAACCAGATTACCGGATTGACTTTCTACGATACTCCATGGAGCGTTGGACCCGCGAGTGTAATTCACTGAGACCCCGGAAAAAGTAGTGGGACTGGGATCATTGATTGGGTATGAACTCGCTTGAGCCGTAGGAATGAAATGCATGTATTGACCATTTGTGTGCAGGAAGATACCGCTGCTGCTGACGCCTGCAAGATTATTTCCTGATGTTACCGTGACGGCCGTAAAGGCATTCTGCATCAGTGTGTTGGGAATATGTTCCGTATGTGTCATATTCTGTGTGTTCAGAATTGAAATCCCCGCATTCACAAATCCAAAAACAACTTCATTTCCCGTTTTCCCGAAACAGCTGAAGTTAGCAGACCCTGGTTTACTGATTGGATAGCCGGATGAAAGTGACATATTTGCATCAAATTCATAATAGCGTGTGGTGGTTAATACTGCGTATCCGCCAGTGATACTCTGTGCATCCAACACGGTCCCGCTTAATCCTGAAAATACATTCTGCCAGACACCGGCATTATTTTTCCAGATACCCGAATCATTTATTAAATATTGCGTTGTACCAGCAAGGAATTGAATAGGGTTCATCGTGGCGGCAATGACCGTCCAATTGGTACTTGCGGTAAGATTGTCAGAGAGATGATTCCCTTTCAGGACACCGTCCGGTGTTGAAATGTAAACATATCCACCATATTCATCCACATCCGTAATCGCAGAGACTGCGATGGGGAAATTGCCATAGTGGTTCTGAAAATAGGGCAGATTTGAAATGTCATAACGCAATTCCATTACTTCGAAATCATTATCGATCTGATAGGAAGCAAAGGCCGAAGTACCGCTGATGAAAAATTTTATGATCTCATCAACGCCCAGATGATTGATTTTTTTCTGCAACCCGTATTGGGGATTATACACCTGGATGGATCCATCCGGTGAACTCCCGCCCAGCCAGAGGTTACCAAAAGCATCAACGCTCATACTGGAATAATCAAGATTTTTCAAACCGGTGCCATTCATCAGTTGTGTGAAACTGCCACTCGCTTCGTCATATTGAAGAATCCCGCCTTCCGTGGCAGCGTAAACATGACCATCCGTGGTCAGGTAGATACCACTGGGATTCAGCAAAGATGTTGTGTTCACCCAGCTATATGGCTCCGATGATGAATAAGGAGTGCAGTCGGAAAAACAGAGGGATGTGGCGGAAAGCGTCCTGTTGTTGGCGTTATCCCAAGCTTCCACATAAAGTGTGTGCAGGCCTGCTGTACTGCTGGCCAATGAAACCGCAACTGATCCCGTTGTCTGATCGCTAACGTTGTAAGTGAAGGCAGTTGTTACAGAGCGGGCATTGTCCTCATCATCCAACCAGTAGCGGATGTTGTGTCCCATGACGCCCATGAGATTGATCCCGGACGTATCATGTAGCACTACATTGAGATCATAAAGGGGTTGGATCAGATCATTGTTGTTCAGGGTTGTACCCTGTTTCTGCAATGTTACATCCGGACCATTGACATCTGTGATATTACCGGGAGGCGCTATGATCGGGATACCTCCGAGGTTGTTCACCGAGGTACCGGATGATGAACTGTTCACGTAAACGTTAATACTGGCGACGCAGGTGTCACAATAGGTCATGTCCAAGGGAGCCGTGAAGGATACATTTGATGTAAAATCACTCTTAAAAACGGTCTCGCCCGGCAGAGTGTAGTTCAGTTGCACAACGCCGCCGTAGATTTGTGTCACATCCGTCTCAGGGCCTTTAACCGTAATATAGGAATTGTCATTCTGGTAATTGCCGGCAAGCGTAACTTCGGAAGAAGCTAAAATAGCCAGTGGGTCGGGGTAAGTACTGACCACCGAGTTGACTTTGGGAAACGGGATCAACATTGCGGGGTCACCAAAATATTGGAAATAATACAGTGGTGAACCCATAAATGCCCCAGCCTTGGATGCCGACACCAGATTACCCATGCGATAGCTGTTTTGATCCTGCATATAACGCTGAATGTTCAGATAGAGACTATCAAACAGGGTACCCACATTTGAAGAGAACACATCACGGGTAGCAGCGATGACTGCAATGGCACCATCTGTTTTCTGAAGCAGATCTTCTGCCAGGCATTGGCTGCCATCATAATGCCCCACTCTGCAAGCGCCCGACACAAATACCGGGAATTCATAATTCGGAGCAGAGATTAAGGACATATCCCGATTAGAATCCAGGATCAGTTCATCAGCGAGCGTGGTTTCCATGCCATGTCCGATATAGTTCATCCAGGCAACACCGGAATTGAAGGCATTGATCACATCGTTTGTGAGTTCAGGCATGGTTGGCCATCCTGATCCCGCCAGAGGAACATACTCGGTTCCGTAGTAACAGCTAATGTCAAGGAGAGAACTCATTCTCTGGTAAATATCATCAGATTGTGCTACGTGGAGGACTTCGGAATAATAGGAACCACCCCCCTGACGATAGGCATCATCGGCAAAGAGTACCATGCGGTTATGCCAGGAACTATTGTCATTGTTCAAGGTGTAGTTGCGGATTTTGTTTGCAACAGCAGCTGCGGTTGTGGCATCACTAACGGTGATTCGACCAGTCCCCAGCTGTGGCGGTGTGGAATATTGGTTTACCGATGTATAGAAATCATCCGATATATCCCCATAGTAGTCCGTAATGGGGGGCACCAGAGTCTCATCACCAAGCAGCATCAAAAAGGTCAGGTCAGGATTCCCAGCGATCTCGTTCAGGAGATACGAGCGAATGGCCTGTTCCGACGCTAAGCTTGGATAGGCAGCTTCAATACTTTCTAATGTGACTATGTCCGTGATAAGTTGGTTCTGCTGTGCTACCTCAGCAGAATGCAGATTTTGGATCACCGTAGCTTCACTCACCAATTGTGCAGGGGTGATAATTATGTATTGAGTCTGTGTTGCGAATACAGGGACAAAGCAGAATACTAATATGATAATGTATGTTACCTTCTTCATGATGTTACCTCTCTTATTATTTAACATTTTCATATTTCCAGCAATCCAGTTATTTTTTATCTTCATTTGATTGAAAAAAAGAGTGTTCCGGGGACAGCGCCGGAGAATGTACTTTGGGGAATAGTTCGGCATCGTTCAGTTTCACTGAAGAATTCAGGCTTAAGACGGTTTCCAACGCTTGATCAAACAGGTCTGCATCCAGTGTGGTTTCATCCAAACGGTCCTCAGGGAATATGTTTAACAGTTCCTTTGTGATCATTTCAGAATTCGCTACGATGTATATTTTCATTTTTCTTGACCTCATTTGATTTTTCGGATTCCCGTGTTTCTTTCTTCGTAGTAATATTATTGAGGTATGGTTCACCTGGATAATCAGCTCAAAGCTGATTGTGGTGTGCGAAATTATCGATTGGAGTATAGGAATTCGTCCTACCGGGGAGTGGTAAAATCCTACAAGGAATAGATGATTATTCCCCGCTGTTAGAAGCAGGAAACTAATGTAACATTCCCGTTAAACGGAAATGAGGAGTTTTATTTGACTATGTTGGTTAAGTCTGCCAAACAAAGAGGACTGTTAAGGTAATTTAGGGTGACAGAACCCCGGGGGTTTATTCCACCAACCCCTTTTGAATTGCATAATGGGTCAGTTCGGAATTTGTACGCATGGACATTTTTTCGAGAATGCGTGTACGATAAGTGCTGATCGTTTTCACGCTTAAAAAGAGTTTTTTTCCGATTTCGGAAACCGTCATTCCTGAAGCGATCATACAGAGTACTTCATATTCTCTATCGGACAGGGTTTCATGGGGAGCTTTGTCGGAGTCTGCTTCAATATAGGTCGCTAGTTTTTCGGCCAGGGACAAGCTGATGTATTTCTTCCCAAGCTGAACACGACGGATGGCGGTGATGAGTTCCTCTGGCGCACTTTCTTTTGTTAGGTACCCATTCGCTCCAGCTTTGATCACACGAACGGCATATTGGTCCTCGGGATATGCACTCAAAATGAGAATGGGTAATTTGGGTTTATCAGTGCGAATTTCCTTGAGTACATCCAACCCGCTCTTACCGGGCATTGAGATATCGAGCAGGATTACATCGTAATCGTTTTCTCGCACAAGCTGAAGAACTTCGATGCCATTTGAAGCCTCGCTTGCTACTGAAATATCGGAAGATTCTTCAAGAATTAATTTTAACCCTTCTCTAACAATGCGGTGGTCATCCGCTATTAAAATATTAATCATGATTCGTCTGATTCCCTGGGAATTTTCACTGATACAAGGGTTCCTTTTTCATTTTTAAAAGTCACTTCTCCTCCCCAATTGTAGACCCTCTCCCGGATACCCAAAAGGCCGAATGAATTCGGTTTTGTAATATTTTCTTCGAGGATGCCCTTACCGTCATCGTGAATTTCCAGATTGATATGGTCGTTGTGTGCATGCACTTTTATCAAAACTTTATTTGCACCCGAATGGCGTGCGACATTGGTCAGGGCTTCCTGGACAATCCGAAATAATGAAATAGATAATTTTGATTCCGGCTGAATGTCTTCAGGGACAATGGAAACATAAGTCACAATATTGGTTCTGCGCTGGAATTCTTCTGCTTGCCATTCAATCGCAGCAGCAAGTCCGAGATCGTCCAGCAATGTTGGCCGTAGTTCAGAGCAAATTCGTTTCACGGTTTGAATCGTCCCATCGACAAGTGAGATCAAAGAATGGGTTTTTGATCCTAGTTTTTCCTGGTCTTCGTTTAACTGTTTCTCCAACCATGAAAGATCCATTTTCATAGCCGTGAGGGATTGTCCAAGTTCATCATGGACTTCTCTAGCGACGCTGGTGCGTTCCTCTTCCCTGACAGATTGTAAATGCGCCGAAAGATTTCTCAATTGTTCATTCGTCCTGCGGATCTCCTCTTCACTGGCTTTGCGGTCTGTAATATCCCTGGCAACGGCTAATATAGCTGAAACTTCACCGCCATCAAGAATACAGGATGTTCCCACTTCAACTGGAATAGTTCTACCTGATTTGTTCCTAAAATCAATTTCGTAAAACTGGTCCTTTTCGGTTTTGCTGCTCTGAAGCTCAAATTTCTCTTTAAAATAGGAATGATGATCCGGCGAGATCAGCTCGGTGATATTCATACTAATCAAATCTTTGGGAGAATATTCCAGGGCTTTCAATCCCGAACGATTCACGTAGAGAATGTTGCCCTTGACATCATACATGATGATCATGTCGATGATGGTTTCCGCGAGGATTCGGTATTTCTCCTCACTCTTCTGCAATTTGGCGGATAGCTCCCTTTTCTCGATCCCCTTCTGAATTGAATAATGCAGTACTTCCAGAGAGATCGGTTTTTTAATGTAGTTTATTACGCCCATCTGCAGGGCCTTGATGGCATTATCCAGATCACCATGGCCCGTGATTACAATTGACTGCAGATCTTCCTGGATATCCTTCGAGCGGGTTAATAATTCAAGGCCATTGATGTCAGGCATGCGGATGTCCGTTACCAGCACATCATAATTTGATTTTTCGAGGAGTTTAACAGCTTCACTGCCTGAATGGGCGATCTCAATTTGATAATCATCAGATAAATGTGTCAAACCGGCACGAATAAGTTCACAGAGTTCAACTTCATCATCAACGACCAGTATTTTTATTTTTTCCACGTTATCTCCAAATGAAAGCTCAATTGATTAGATATCGTTATCACTTTTGACTTTTTCTAACTGCTCATTAGCCTTCTTCTCGACCTCCTGCTCAATTTTGTCCACCGCATTATTCTGAACCTTTTTCTTTACAGTCTCGACTTTATCCTTCATTTTACCCATGAGTTCGTCCAGATTATGAGGAACTTCCCTCCCGGTGAATTGCAGGTAGGCAACATACAGGATCACAATTGCCGCAATAGCCAGAACAAGTTTAAATAATTTTTTGACAATACCCAGAACAACAATTACGGCAAGGATCACCGCGATTGTAAAAATAACCGGATTGTTAATAATTACCTGATATAGTTCATCCATATTAATATATCTCCGTTTTATGGCTTAAATTCAGAAAAATAGAGCTCAATACGTTGTAGTAAAATAAATAATAAAATGGTATCCAAAGTATTAAATATCCGGTATTCAGAATCGATGTATTATCAAATTATTCACCAGCAGGGAGATTTAATTCCTGTCTCTCCCGTTCATAACAGATTGGTTTGAAAAATTTTCACCGTGAGATGGAACAGGCTCTTCTTGAAGCCCGAATGGCTTTTGACCAGGGTGAGGTCCCTGTGGGTGCAATTCTCATACAAAATGGACGCATTATCGGCAGGGGTCACAACCAAAGGGAGGGTCTCTCAGACCCCACCGCCCATGCAGAGATAATTGCCATTACGGCTGCGGCTAATTTTCTCGGTGACTGGCGCCTCGAGAATTGCGAACTGATCGTCACAAAAGAACCTTGCCCAATGTGTGCCGGGGCGATCGTGAATGCCAGAATTGCAATGGTGGGCTTCGGAGCGTATGATGACCATGCCGGCTGCTGCGGGTCGCTCTATCAACTCATTCGCGAACCCAGATTTAAGCATCAAGCCGTGGTCAGAGGGGGAATTTTGGAAGATGAATGTGAACAATTATTAAAGGAATTTTTCTTTCTCCAAAGAAAAAAAAAGCTTTAGGTTTGCGCCCCCGGAGAGGTGTCAGAGCTGGTCGAATGTGCCGCACTCGAAATGCGGTGTCCCATCAATATGGGACCGCGGGTTCGAATCCCGCCCTCTCCGCAGCTGTGTTTGTGCTGTACGCACTTCTTTTCTCCTGATTTTTTTTCGGGGCATG
>CAZIYQ010000135.1:0-7555 GCA_964543505.1 uncultured bacterium
AAAAGATCCTGTCCTTCGAATTCAATCCGCCCGCCGATGACTCCTCCTGCCAGTGCTGACAGGCCGACGATAGCATGCGCGGTCAGTGACTTTCCTGACCCGGTCTCCCCCACCATGCCAAGGACTTCACCCTTCTGCATCTGAAAGGAAACGCCCTCAATCGGCTTGATCATCTTTTTATTAACCCGAAATTCAACCTGCAGGTCGCTTACTTTCAAGATTGTCATTAAATGGAGTCTTTGTTTTTAATATCCATGACATCTATCAGGGCATCACCGAATAAATTGAAGCCCAAAACGGTGATCATCATGGCCAGACCAGGGAAAATAATCATCCAGGGTGCGATAAAGAGATAGGCCGTGCCATTGCTCATCATTGCCCCCCAGCTCGGAGTAGGAGGCTGAGCACCCATCCCCAGAAAGCCGAGAGTTGCCTCAAGAACAATGGCATTACCGATTCCGATAGTGGCCGCAACGATGACCGGTGAAAGACTGTTGGGGATTAGATGTTTAAACAGAAGCACAAAATCACTGGCGCCCAATGACCTTGTCGCTTCAATAAATACGGCACTTTTAAAAGAGAGGATCTGACCGCGGATTAGCCGGGCATATTGAGCCCAATATGACAAGCCTATTGCAAGGACAACGCTTTCCAGACCCGCTCCTGTCACGGCGACAATCAACAAAGCAATTAAGATTGCCGGCATCGACCAGGTCAAATCCGCAATGGTCGTCAGGACGATATCAATGGCCCCACCGTAAAATCCAGCAATAGAGCCAACAATAACCCCGATAACTACCGATATCAGGACGGACAAGACCCCCACCACAAATGAGATGCGAGCCCCTCTGATAATACGGCTAAACACATCCCGGCCCAAATCATCCGTTCCAAGGAGATGAGTTAAGGAAGGGGGTGAACTCATGAGTTCGATATTCTGACCTTGATATGAATAGGGTTCTAACAGCGGTGCAAAAATAGCAACAAAAACCAGGCATAAAATCAATATGGTGCCTATAACACCCATCTTGTTACCGGTAAATCTGTTAAAAATTATAACCCATGGTGATTTATGCTTTTTAAATTCTGCTTTGTCCTTGACCATTTCAATCGCCGATTCTCTGTTTATTTATAAAGATCTCTGACCCTTGGGTCCGCATAAGCGTACAAAATATCCGCAATAAAGGCGCCAATGATAACCGCCATCGTCAGCACGAGCAGCGATGCCTGGACCACCGGATAGTCGCGGCGAGACAATCCGGTAAGCAGCATGTTTCCAATCCCAGGGCGGCTAAACACGATCTCAATTGTGACAGCACCTCCCATAATCCAGCCGAGTCTCAACCCGATAATCGTAATGACCGGCATAAGGGCATTGCGAAAAATATGTTTCACAATCATCGCAGGCTTGCTTAACCCCTTTGCATACAAAAGCAAGACAAAGTCCTTGTTGAACATCTCCAACATGCTGGTTCTGGTGATGCGCGCAATAAGTCCAGCCCCCCCCAAACCGACCGTGATAGCGGGCAAGACCAGTGTCTTAAAACTGCCAGAACCAGAGACCGGAAACCACCCCAACATAACAGAAAATATTAGCATTAGAATCAAGCCGAGCCAAAAAGCGGGAACCGTCACGCCGAGCAATGCGACAATCATGGAGACATAGTCAATAAAGGTGTTTTTGGCAGCAGCAGAAATAATCCCCAGAAATATTCCGAGGAAAAAAGAGATGGCAAGTGAGGCCAAACCCAATCGCAGTGTGAAAGGCGTATTGTAAAGAATCATATCGGCGACGGGTTGCTTCTCTATGATTGATTGTCCCATATCACCAACGAGAATTTTCTTCATCCAAACGATATATTGGACGGGAACCGATTGATCTAAACCATACCTCTTGGTCAATTCGACCCGGTCAGAGGCAGTCGACCCAGGGCCCAGCAATGAATCAATTGGATCACCAGGAACCATATGAATAAGAGAAAAGACCACTACAGAAATAATAAGAAATATTGGAATTAATAATAGTGTTCGTCTGATGACGTAAGTCCACATATTCCGTTCCTAAAAAAACAAAAATATATACTTACTGATTTACTCTGTTGAACATGAGTATGAATCAGGGGGTTATAAATATATTAATAAGCTTTAAACTTTACCGTGCGGAGTTCACAGCAGTGAACTCCTTACGGTAAATTTACTTATTTAAAGATCCATATCAACAAATGTTGGGCCACCCATTAAAATTTTGAATTTTGGGTTGAATGGCATTTTAACTTTCTTACTTATTGCATGAATATTCACAGTATTAATAATCGGTGCCCATAGGTACTGAGAAAGCACGTACTCATGGTAATCTTTAAAGTTTTGAATACGTTCGGCAGAGGTTTTAGAACGGGTCATCGCTTTTTGCATCAAATAGTCAGATTCATTATCATGCCACATAGCGACATTTGGATACCCGGGACGCGTCGAATTAAAAAACCACTCCAGGATATCGGCATTGTCCCAACCGTAGGAACGAACCACCAAATCATGGATTCCTTTTTTAAACTCAGCCTTAATTGAACTGGGGTCAAATTGTTCCATTTTTGCTTCAACCCCCAACTTTGCAAGCTCTGCCTGTATAATCTCGGCTATCTTGCGCTCATCTGAGTTGCTTTTGCTCCACAGAGAAAGTGACAATCTCTTGCCATCTTTGGTTAGAATGCCGTCAGACCCTTTTTTCCAGCCCTCTTTTGCCATAATTGCCTGGGCTTTTGCGGGGTCGTACCTGATTTCATATTTCTTATCCACTTTTCGAGCCGGCAGTCGATCAATCAGGTAGGTATAGGCAGGGCTGCCATTCCCCTGAAACACTGCTTTCAATATGCTATTCTGGTCAATCGAAAGAGCAATTGCCTTTCTGATATTGACATCCTTTAAAAACTCACGTTTCGTATTCATAACCATGTGGTAATTAGTGTTACTTGCCATGGTTATAAGTTTTGCATTGGAATCTTCTTTGAGCTTAGACAGGAAAAGGGTGGGCACATTTTCCAGGATATCAACACCGCCAGTTTTGAATTCAAGAAATCTGGTCGAATTTTCCAATATTTCCTTAATGATGATTTTGTCGATGTGTGCTGGCCCCTGATTCTTGGACAGAGCGCTCCCCCATTGATAAGCAGGATTTTTCTTTAAGACAACCTCTGCGCCAGTTTTCCAGGAAACAAATTCAAAAGGTCCGGTCCCGACAACATATTTACGGCCGTACTCTTCACCATATTTTTCTACAGCTTTTCTACTTGGGATACCGGCAAAGGAGGATGTGAAGTTATATAAAATATTTGGGTCTGGACGGCTCATATTTAAAACAACAGTTAAATTATTTTTAATATCAATAGTTTTAACTGCAGCGACCATATACTTTGATTTACCTGTGGCCATGTTTTCCAAAAACCATTTAAGCACAGACGCGTTCAAATCGGACCCATCTTGAAATGTAACGCCTTCTCTTAAAGTAAAAGTAATCGTTAAGCCATCACCGGAAACGTCCCATGATTTCAATAAATGGGGATATATAACACCATCGGCACCCATCTCGACCAACCTGTCATAAACCATATAATAAATATTATTTGTCGTATTAGCTTTGAAAGGGTTAAAAGTATCTATACCTGAGTCACTCGGGTCCATTGAGACCTTAAGAACTTTTTCTGCTGAGAATGTTGGGGAAATAAATATAAATGACAATATAAGCATTAATGATAATAAACCATGGAACTTAAACTTTTTCATAATAATCTCCTTTTTTGCCTGCTTATCTACCTTTTTCTCAGTGAGAGTATAAGAAGCATAAACAGAGCGTGAGAAGTAAAACACCCTTTCCCTCTATGGTCAATAGATAGATAGATCATTCACAGGTGGAGCGAGGGAACATGCGTATACCACCACCACGGAATCTTGCTCAATTCGGTCTTCACCACTGTCACTTTTTGCCCATCCCGGCCGTCAGACTAACCGAAACCCTGCCGCTTTCGTCTGGGTGACAGCAATCTGGGTTGGCCGAAGGAGTTTTGTGGCGTCAGCCGAACCAACTGGCAGCTGGGCACCGCGCAGATGATGGAAAAAAACCGCAACCCTGCGTAAAAACCGTGGACATTGCCGCCATGTGACATTATTCTTCACGAGCCTTGAAAACGGGCCCATGTCTCGCTTTGGGCAATTGGACTTACGTCATATCAAACAGATATTTGGCATAATAATCAATTTGTTATACCCCATGGCCTACGATATCGGGAGATTTCGATAAATACCCATCGACGAGAGAGAAGAATTTGATGCCAACCGGCGTTCGAATGCGAGCCAACTGACCGGAGCGGCCCTTGTCGTCGGTGGAGGGATCGCAGGCATGCAGGCCTCGCTGGATCTGGCCAATACCGGCTACAAAGACTTCATGGCCGAAAAAAACTCCTCCATCGGCGGCAACATGGTCCGCCTGGCCGACTCCGGCCAGCACCTGGATGTGGAGATCCTGACCAACACCGAAGTACAGGAAATCAGGGGAGAGGTCGACAACTTTACGGCCACATTGCAGACCCGGCCGCGTTTAATCGACGCCGACAAATGCACGGCTTGCGGCAAGTGTGCCGAAATTTGTCCGGTCTCTGCCGACAACGCCTCTGACGGTTTGTTGGTCCAGCGAAAGGCGGCGTATATGCTCTACCCGCAAGCCACACCCAACGCTTTTGCCATCGACAAACGCGGTGTGCACCGTGTCGAAATGCCTGCCCTGCGGGCCAGCATGCCCAGGGATATATCGCATTAATCGCCCGGGGTCGTATCTGCAATGCACGTTGTGAACAGGCCTGCAGTCGCGGACAGGTCGATGAGGCCGTCAATATCCGCAGCCTGAAACACCGGTAGATTTCAAGAGAGTTGTCGCCTGGGATTAAAATTAAGCCGTCCTCTGTTTACTGCTTTCTGAATCGGATTTCTGTGGATTCAGATACACGACTTCAACCCGATCCCAGTTCCTGATTGCTCCACTCCACCGTTCGGGGTGGATCGCTTTTGCCTGTTGATAAACCTGCTTGCGTTTGGCCAAGATGGCTTCATCTTCTCCACGGTGCCGCTGGCTCGGTGTGACAAACTGAATGGCACTGTGCAGGTGTTCATTGTTGTACCAGTCCATAAATTCCTGCACCCAATGGCGAGCCTTGGCCAGATCTTTAGACCGCTTTCATCGTCGTAGTATGCTCATCTTGTACTGTAACTGTATCGAATTTCTAGCGGGCGCTGCTGTACGCAAACAGATGCTCCTGGATGCCATTTTTCAGTAACACCAGTTTATTGATGTTGAATCCCTGCAGCAAACCTTCCATGACCTTTGGCGGATAACGTACGCCTTCTCGCACAGCAGGTCCCGCGGTGTATCGAATAGAGTTGCTTGACAGCAGATCAATGGTCGCTGGCTGATCAGGAATTTTTCCATGCTGTCCCATCAAGAAGTAAATCCAGGTCCCCTGATGGCTCATTTGGGTGAATTTTGCAGTCACCAAACGCAAATTGTCCGGTGTCAGATAATCAAGATAATCCCAGGCCAGAATCAGGTCATACTTGACCTTGCAATCGGGTAGCATATGCAGGAAGTCTGACTCCGAAAATATCGTCTGTGGCTTCCATTCCAGTCGGGAATAAAAACTATCCGCAAAATTATTGAAGTACAGTCTGATATGAAAACGACTGAAGAATGCAAACTTGTGCTCCATCGGCGGACCCAGATCAAGCACACGCATACCGGGCTGCTGTTGAAATCGTTCCTCGATAAGAGGAACAATTCCCGTTCCCAACTCTGCAGTTGTAATTTCCTCCAGATTGTCCTGACCGCTATGCCAAGTCGCGGTGTTGGTGGTGATGGCGTATTATCCAGTAGTCGTGTTGCCTACACGCTTGACCTCGGAGATCTTGTGTTTATCACCTGGAGCAGGTGCAACAGGTCTGTTGATCTTGGCACTATGATCCATTTCCATATCAATGGAGCCTTTGAATTTAGCCCCATCCTCCAACACAATTCGAGGCGCCTTGATATTGCCTTCCACGCACCCAGATCTGGAAATAACGATTCTTTCGCTTGCTGCCAATTCGCCAACAACACTACCTTCAACGGTAATACTCATGGCATTGACATTGGCATGCACAATGCCATCTGGGCCAACAACCAGATTATTTTTAGGAAGACTGAGTGTCCCTTCGACTTTGCCGAGCACAAGCAAATCCTCATTACCCGAGATCTCACCTTTCATATGGATCGATGCACCTACAGAGGCTGCTGCGGGTCGAGTCGTTACAGTTCGGCCGACTGCAGGTGCAGAAGGCATTCGAGATTTGTTATTCATAAAAGGGGCCTCCTTGGGCGTTTCAATTTCAGCAGTTTTTTTCCACATACTCATACTATCCCTCCGATACAATAAGTCCGTCACTCAATAATAACGTTATTTCACCTGTTATGCGGTCACTGGACGTGCCAAGTGGATATACGGCTGCCCCAGGCAGACGAACAACATCCGCTCATTGCATCCAGTCAAATCACACTTCCTCTACAACAGGAACCTGTCCTAGGAGGCTGTCCGAGAACAGAGAGCCTACTGCGGTAAAGCGGACTTTGGTCCATTTTTCCGATAATTTTCGTTAAATAGAACGACTATTCGCCTCAAATGATCGAAAAAATGGCCTCACCCGCTTTCCCTCGCTACGACTCCTGTTCTCGGACAGCCTCCTAGAATAGTAGTCTACTGCGGAACAGCAGACTTTGGCCAGCCCCCCATCTTCGTTAAATACGATCCGTATTCGCCTCAAACTCGCTTTCCCTCGTTACTGCCCCCCTATTCTCAGACAGCCTCCTGACGTGACATTATATCTTATTAGTTTATATTTTGATAATTTAGATAAGGTTAATATGGCTGTTCCTGACGGAATTTGATAGCGACGTTTTGTCGAATGCTTTCTAGCCAGTTGACTATTTGATGATCATCAAGTTAGAAACCAGTCAGCGAATTCTTGATAAGAAGAAGTTCCTGAAACTGATGCAGAAACTTCCGCAGACATTGTGGAGTTCCAGATCATGTGCTTGCTGAACAACCAAATATAGAGCTCCAGGTCTGGACAGACGTGATTAACTATTACAATTGCGTAATAATCACCAAAATCATCCACGTTCCTGCTGTCTTTTGCTTGACCTTGTTACACTATATCCGTAAAGTATCGCCCTCGCTGGAGGCGGTGTAACCGCTTCCGGATAACGGGGCCATAGCTCAGCTGGGAGAGCGCAACACTGGCAGTGTTGAGGTCGGCGGTTCGATCCCGCCTGGCTCCACCATATACCTAGTCCCCATCGTCTAGACGGCCTAGGACACTGGCCTTTCACGCCGGCAACAGGGGTTCGAATCCCCTTGGGGACGCCATATACCCGGGCGATTAGCTCAGCGGGAGAGCACTGCCTTCACACGGCAGGGGTCACTGGTTCAATCCCAGTATCGCCCACCATGTACCAATTTCATACAGTCCAATATAGACC
>CAZIYQ010000136.1:0-7489 GCA_964543505.1 uncultured bacterium
TTCATCTCGATCTAAAGCAAAATTATTAAGGAATCAAAAATTTACTCGTATTTAGCAACTCTAAAATCAGGTTTTCTCAAAAGCATAATACTGTTTTTACTCATCGGGATAGCTCTGATCTCTTGCAATTCTTCTACTTCCGGACATATTGAATTCCCGCCGATCAATTTCAACGTTCAATCTGATCTGTTGACTCCTCCCATGATTTTAGATAATGCATTAAGCCTCAGGTTCCCTGCGGACTGCACTGAAATCAAGGGAGAACAACGCGACAAGCTACAGACCATTATCGAAAGCGACTCTAATGCTTTTTTTCAATTTAAATTGAAAACACTTTTCAAATCTCCTGGCGGTATCTTTGTCATCGTCAACCGTATCTTGGGTGCGTCTGACGTTTTTAATGCGCTGGATGAAAAATTCGAGAATTTTCTACGGGACAGTTTTATGAGTGACAAGATCACCAGGGGACAGTTTTCAGTCAATGATATTGATGTCATTCAATTTTTAATAACTACGAATGAAACGGTGGCATTCAAGCTCTTTTGCAGGGCAGATCAATCATTCTATCAGATTGATTATTTTATACCACAGAAGATTTATGAAAATAATTTGAAGAGTATCGAGTCTTCAATAGGGACACTAAAAACAAACAACACAAAACGGAGGTAATATGAAAAAAGCTGGGATAATATTAATCATTCTATTGGCTTTATTCGTCGTTGGATGCACAACCCACATACACACTATCGGGAATGGTCCACAAAGCGGAGAAGTTATACAGGCACGTCAATGGTATATCCTGTTTGGGCTCGTTCCACTGAACGAGGTTGATACTCACGATATGGCCGGAGATGCAGCAAATTATGAGATAAAAACGGAAATGTCTGCTCTCGATATCTTGATATGGATACCCGCCCATAACGTGACCGTGAGCTCCAGAACCGTTACCGTTACCAAGTAGCATATCGGCCTGCTTCTGAAAAGCTGATCTGATCAGAAAGGTCAGCCACATCTTAAAACGGGAGTAAATCGACTCATCAATTTACTCCCGTTTTTTTGCATACTTTTCAAACCTAATCTAACTACAAAAATTTATTCCCAATCCTCCAGAATTTCAGCAGCATGGGTTTTTACTTTTATTTTTGGATAGACTTTTGCGATAATGCCCTTCTCATCGATGAGATAGGTTGTCCGGGTAAGCCCCATGTATTCTTTTCCCATGAATTTTTTTAGTCCCCAAACGCCATAGGTTTCCAACATTGCATGTTCCCCATCACACAGAAGAGGAAACTGAAATCCTTGTTTGTCATGAAATTTTTTTTGTTTCGAGGGCGGATCTGCAGATATACCTAATATCTCAATCTGTCTCTGTTCAAAATTCTGGAATTCATCACGGAATCCCTGTCCTTCGGTGATTCAACCGGGTGTATTGGCCTTTGGAAAAAACCATAGCACAACTTTTTTCCCGGCATAATCTTTTAGCGAGACAGATTTCCCTTCCTCATCGGGTAAAGTAAAATCCGGCGCTTTATTGCCTGCACTTAATAACATAATTGTCTCCTGTCTGATATTATCTCATATATTTTCTGTTATAAATTTAACGGATCAATTATCAGCCCTGAAAGGATAAATCAGGGACAATCCCATAATTTAGGATGAAAGGAATCGAAATGATAAAAATTTACACAACATCGTGGTGCCCGCACTGCAAAAATGCCAAAATGTTTTTCGACAGCAAGAAATTAAAGTATGAAGAGGTGGATATTGAGGCTGAAAATATCAGCAGGCCCAAGCTGGCCGAAATAACAGGTGGTGCATCAGTCCCCCAGATTCAAATCAACGGAACCTCAATCGGTGGATATTCCGACCTCGTTCAATTGGATGGATCCGGTAAACTTGATGACCTTTTAAAAAACTGACGCTATTTCAATGCTCGAAATAATCAGCAAAGAGATCCAACACTACTGTGCTGAACATTCCAATGTAACCACTCCTCTGCTCAGCGAATTGAGGGAATATACTTTTAGTCATACGGAGCGTCCCAATATGGTGTCGGGTGCTGATGTGGGTAATATCCTCCAGTTTGTCAGCAGGCTTTTAAAGGCAAAAAAGATACTGGATATCGGTACCTTCACAGGTTACAGCGCACTGACATTGGCAGAAACTTTAGATAATGACGGTGAACTCCATACATTTGAAATGGATGAGCATCACAGAAATATTGCTGCATCATTCTTTGCTCGATCTGAACATAATCATAAAATCAAACTCCATTTTGGTGCGGCATTGAAATCCCTTGACCAATTTAAAACTTGTGATTTCGATCTGGCCTTTATCGATGCCGACAAATCAAGCTACAAAGATTACTATCAACGAGCACTGGAACTGGTGAAAATTGGTGGCGTCATCATCCTCGATAATATGCTCTGGAGCGGTACGGTACTGAAGCCGATTGACGCTGATGCCGTCACACTCAGACAAATGGGAGATTTCATTCAAAATGATGACAGAGTCTCCAATTTTCTTTTACCGGTGCGTGACGGCTTGATGATTTGTTATCGCATAAAATAAATCCACAACTGCCATTGCCTGACAAAACATCCATAAATTTAAAAAATAAAAATATCCTGCTTTGCGTATCAGGTTCCATCGCGGCTTATAAGGCCTGCGAAGTTATTCGTCTGCTGAGAAAAGAAGGGGCAGAAGTACAGGTTCTGATGACCTCAGCGGCACAGCATTTTGTCGGTCCCGCTACATTTGCAGCCCTCTCGGGTAAAGAAGTCTTGACAGATTTGTTCCCCAATAGCCCAAAGGCAGGTCTCGAACATATCGAGCTTTCCATGGAGGGAGATGCTGTTGTTGTTCTGCCGGCCACGGCCAACATTATCGGCAAGATTGCCGGAGGGATTGCCGATGATTTGGTGAGCACGACCTTATCCGTTTGTGAGCAGCCGACTTTGATTGTCCCGGCGATGAACTCCCAAATGTGGCAAAACCCCCCAACGATGGAAGCTGTGTCCAAACTGCGGTTGAGTGGAATCACGGTTCTCGAACCGGAACGGGGTTCTCTCGCAAGCCTGCACCAAGGCCAGGGCAGACTCCCGGGTTTGGACAAAATCGTAAATGCGATCAGAGAACTTTTCAATATCTCATTGCCACTGAAAGGTAAAAAAGTTTTGATTACAGCGGGTCCCACTCGTGAGGCTATTGACCCGGTTCGTTACCTTTCCAACAGATCCAGTGGTAAAATGGGGTTCGCACTGGCAGAATCTGTGCGAGATCTGGGTGCGAAAGTGACTTTGATCACGGGTCCCACCGCTCTCCCTGATTTGCCAGAAATCACGATGCGGCCGATTGTGACGGCAGCTGAAATGACAGAGGCGGTGTCAAAGACAATATCTTTTGAGAAGCCGGACTATATTTTTATGGCCGCTGCAGTTTCAGACTATACATTAGAAAAACCCTCATGTGAAAAAATTAAACGTAATAACAATACCTTATCCATCGAGTTAGTTCCGACTATTGATATTCTGAAAACAATCAAGGGGAAATCAAACGCAACCGTGATCGGTTTCGCTCTTGAAACTGAAAACGGTGAAGCTGAAGCGTTACGCAAAATGGAAGCAAAAGGGCTTGATTATATCGTCCTGAATTATGCCAATGAGCAGGGCGCAGGTTTTGAAGTTTCAACCAATCGGGTCGTCATTTTTTCAAAGGATGGTAAGAAATTTGAAATCGCCCGTGACCGTAAAGATCGTGTTGCCCGCAAAATTATCGGTTTTGTGCTTCAGAATCCCTGATCGATCGCTTCTCCTGTTTTTTTAACACAAATAGCGGTTTCCACAATCGCATTTTCTCATATTATACTGTGAACTGATCTCGTTAAATTATATGCTGTTCGTCAGCAATTTATTTACAGCATAATGCATTTGACTTTGGGAGCAAAAGAGAGAATATGGAAAATTCAAGCAATGCGGGGCATTTCAGCCGTTTGAGAAAACGATTTTTAGAGGGTGGAATCGATGGGTTTTTAGATTATGAAGTCATAGAGCTCCTACTTTCACTCTCCAGCAGGAAGGATTGCAAACAGACTTCGAAAGAACTGCTTAAAACCTTCCGATCCCTAAGCGGAGTGTTGGAAGCATCCCCTGAACAATTGCAATCCATTAAAGGAGTAGGCCCTGCAAATCTTTTCGGGATAAAACTCATCCAAGCTATTTCTAGAAGATATCTAAAAGAACAGATCATCGGCGAAGACCTGATATCCAGTTCCGAAAATCTGTTAACCTATCTGCGACATAAATTACGGGATCGCAACCGTGAAGTTTTCCTAGTAGTGCTTTTGAATGGCCGCAATCAGATCATCGATATTCATGAATTATTTGAAGGCAGTCTTACATCAAGCGCAGTTTACCCTCGGGAAGTTATCAAATTGATACTTAATAAAGATGCCGCAGCGGTAATATTTGTGCATAACCATCCATCCGGGAACCCAAAACCATCAGGTGATGATCATAAAATAACCAAGAAACTAAAAGCGGCTTGTGCAACCATAGATGTCACGGTGCTCGATCATATCATTATTGCCGGGAACGAGCATACAAGCTTTGCTGACAAAGGAATGTTATAAAGGGAGCTGTCCGCTTTTATGAACACGATGCGTCGAACTGTGAATTCGACCCCGTTCGGAGAGATCTATTGTTCAGGAATTGATGAAACAGGTGGCTCGTATCTCTCAAAGTAACCCAGCAATTTGCCACTTTCATCCCGGACAGATCGCATGTAAATACGGTGTTTATCATTATCCGTAATTAGTTTTTCATCCAAGCCTGCTTCCATCTGCGCAAGGATATCTTTCATGACCTGCCGGGACTCGGGATTGTGACAATCTAACAACGATTTCCCGAGAAGTTTATATCCATCATCATAATGTTCGGCTGCTGCTTTATTCAGGTAAAAAGTGATGTGGTTCGTATCCGCAACTAATACGGGGTCTGTCAGACAGTCTAATATTGCCGCAAGTATTTTGATAGTAATGGGTTGAGTCATGTCTATGGGTAAGCTCTTTATGGTTTATAAAAATGTTTTTAGTTTAATTTTCAGTTCCGACATATCGCTAATGATCAGCCAATACTCGGACTCAACAATCTGAAGATTTTCGGTAAGGGCACTCATGATCTCTGTCTTTATTTCGTCATTCAATTTATCGAGGAGTAAAATCGAAAAAAGATTACCGAGTGTCACAATACGCTGAACCGGCTGGTTCAATTGACCAGCAGTCATTTGATCAAGGTCAAGTAATGTGTGTTGTGAACAAGCATTTTTTATGAGAGCAGGGAGACGCCATCGATCACAAAGAAGACTTCCCATATAAGAACTTGTAGGATATTTCAGTTCAATTTCAGCTTCACTAAAAAGACAACCTTCTGAATGCACACGCTCCATGATTTTGTCGAAATGTTCCGGGAAATATTTTAAATAGATCAGTTTACCAACATCGTGCAAAATAGCAGCTGTCCACAACTCATCGGTACTGATGGTGTTTTCGAATTTTTTTGCCAGATATTTTGAACATATCGCCGTGAGCAATGAATGCGACCATATCGTTTCTAATTCTTTTTTACGGGTAACCCCTAAAGTATTGATCACGGAGATGGATAATGTTATTCGATAAACCTCATTAATGCCAAGGTAGGCAACAGCAAAATTTATATCCTTGAGTTCCTGACGAAGTCCATAGTAAGCTGAATTGACAATCTTAAGAATCTGAGCAACCAGACCCGGGTCACAACTGATAATATCCCCAATTTTTTTTGCATTTAAAACCTCAGCGTTGACAGCCTTCTGGATATCGGTGAGGACAGCGGGTAATGCAGGCAGGGTACAATGATTTACTAAAAATGTTTTAGGATCAATAATGAATGGTTTCAAGTTACTCATCTCAATTTTTCGCTTCAATTTTAATTCAGTATTTTTGTTACTACATCGATTAAGGAGCAGAATAATCGCTTTTAAATCGAACCTATAGCGGAATTAATGTCCTGTTTTACCAGAAA
The DNA here is from genome assembly GCA_964543505.1 of uncultured bacterium. Classification (GTDB taxonomy): domain Bacteria; phylum Fidelibacterota; class Marinisomatia; order SCGC-AAA003-L08; family JACNLC01; genus JAADGM01. Next base: position 6,057 of record CAZIYQ010000136.1, read on the forward strand.
TCGACTTACTCACAATGCTAATAGAATAGAACTCCTAACGTGAGTAATACAAGGAAAATAGTCATCTTTAAGGTAATTGAACCTATGTCTTTATATTATTTATAAGCATATATAAGAGCTTATCTAATAAGGTATCTGATAAGATATTCCGATAATGTGACTCGTTAATTCTATTAGTAGAATTGGTTTTTGTCGTATAATTATAACGATGTCGCTCCAGTCTTGCTGGGCATGAATCTTTTAAACTGTAATTATTGGATTTGAATTCACCTATATGACGACTTTTTATTGATTTTCTTGAAGCTATAAATTGCTGTCTCTGGATATCAAGCATTTTCGTAAATTGAGCACAAAAATAAAAACATGGCAATACAAGTAAATCATCTGTCAAAAAAATTCCGCATCTTCAAAAGGGAGGCCGGTCTAAAAGGAGCCGTTCGCTCCTTCTTCCACAGACAATATGAAGATTTTTACGCTTTACAGGATATCCAGTTGACCATGGAATCTGGTGAGATCTTGGGAATATTAGGTGAAAATGGAGCTGGCAAGACGACTTTAATTAAATTGCTTGTTGGATTGCTACATCCCACCTCCGGGCAGGTAAGCATCGATGGATTCACACCGTGGGAGAGGAAAAATGAATTCCTGAGAAATATTTCAATTGTCATGGGCCAGAAAAATCAGTTATGGTGGGATATCCCTGCATCAGAATCCTTCCTGCTCAATCAAAAAATTTACAGCATCGATGATGAGCAATATAAAAAAACACTAAACGAGCTCACAGATCTACTCGATATCTCGACCAAATTGAATACACAGGTCAGGCGGCTATCATTAGGCGAGCGTATGAAGATGGAGATCATTGCAGCTCTGCTGCATCGCCCTAAAATTCTGCTTCTTGATGAACCTACGATCGGGCTGGATGTCATTTCCCAATCCAAAATCAGGGAATTCATAAAATATCATAATGAAAAACGTGGGACCACCATAATCTTGACCAGCCACTATATGACGGACATCCAGGCATTGTGCAAAAGAGTTCTCGTCATTCATAAAGGACGGGCACTCTACGATGCAGATTTTTCTAAATTGGTCAACAGGATTAATCCGAGTAAGAAACTAACCTTTGAATTCTATCAGGGACATAAGACCGAAACGATCAATCAGTTGAAAATTAAGTTCGATTTGACGATTGATGAGCAAGTCCTGACCGCTGAGCTACCGGATGCCCAGCTGAATGAACTTTTGGTTGAACTATTTAAGATTCATAAACCAAAATCATTTTCCCTCGAAGAATTACCCGTTGAAGAGACAATGAAATCCTTTTTTGCAGACCCTGAAAAATTTGTATGATCGCATCGTCTGAAAATTGTCAATTGTCATTAATTATTTCTGATACTTTTGATTTTAATTTGTCGAGATTCTTAAAGACA
>CAZIYQ010000137.1:0-7468 GCA_964543505.1 uncultured bacterium
TTATATCGGATATGAGAAAACACGGCTATCGCATTTCAACGAAAATCCTTGAAATATTTCGCAGAGAGCACGATTGAATAATGTTCAGTGGTTTTATACCGTTGAAACAAACGTGTAATACTCCCTTTTCAGGCGAAGACTTGGCCACAGCGTCAAACTAAGGCAGATCTGTTATCACATTTTCACAATCAACGTGTTCAACCTTTATTAATGAACCAGTAGCTGTAATCGTACAATGACACCCTTTTTTTATAAACGGACAAATATATAGAGGTATTTTATTATACTCCGATTTAATAGGATAATGGATATGCCCATTAAAGATAGCAGATATATGATCAGAGTAGCGATTTATGATTTTATAAATAGGGTCTTCAGGATCAATCGTGAGATTGCTGTTATTTGACCATTTTCCATATTGATAAGTTGTTTTGGTCCGTAATGGGATATGAAATAAAAGGATTACGTGCTGATTAGTTGACAACTGATTTGTTAGCCAGATGTAGTCAAAAGAAGTCAAGCCATTAGAGTAATTTTTTGCTTCATTCGAAAAAGATCCTTTTTTTACAGTTAACCAGACTAATTGATATTTTCCCCACTGGTAGCTACCTCTTTCTGGTCCAATTTTACTTTGAATGAGATTGAGATTTCCATAGTCATGACCCGGACCATAGCTCTGCAAAAAACGTGTTGAATCGAGATACTTTGAAAATGATTTATAAATATCTATTTCCCTATTCCAATGCGCCTCATTACCAGCAGTAACACCGTCAGAAGTTTGTACTGCATTATCGATAATATCACCAGCGACAAAGATTAAATCCGGAGGATATTCCCTAAGACCAGACAAGAAATTCTTAAATTGATCTGTGGTAAAAGGCCAACGCCCGCCAGGAGCAGATAAATGCACATCACTTGTAACCACGATATAGTGTGGTCGCTTGTCTGTAGCATAGCGGTTTTCCCACAAGAGATCAACTCGATATAGGTAGAAGAAGTAAGCCACAAGCAAAGTAACAATCAATGTTAACAACAAGTAGCGATATTTTTTTACAGTCATAATGTTATTATAGGAGAGATGTCAGCACTACAACATTGTGAATATTATTTTGATTATTTGAAACCAATAATTAGCAAAAGGAAAAGAGCTCTAGCCACTTAATTCAGAAAGGCAGGGCAAAGAATTAAGATAAATGCAACCTGTTGTACGATAGAATATCATTAATGAGCACCAACAAGAAAGACATCGAGGTATATCCCAGAAAAGACTAAATGCAAATTCAGTCTTGAGTCATTCTCAATCTCATTCACATGCGTAGTCAGGCAACTATTACGAACATTATTGTTTTCGATATCACGATTAATAATAAGATATTTTATTTCAGGCCAGTTTCGTTTTATATTGTATGACGATTTATCAACCATAGCATACCAACCTTTTAGTCGAAAATCATTCGAGCATATTTGAGCAAGTGTTTGTTGTGTTATATATGGGCTGATATTGGGTCGATTATGTGGATGAGGGTTTGCACCATATAATGGTAGCATAGCACTCAAGTAATAGTTTGTAGCTCGATCGCTAAGAAACATTACACCTGGCGTCAGTAAATTCTGTAATTTATCCACATCAGACTGATATCTTATGCCAGACTGGCTTAGTATTGCATTAGAAGCTTTGCCTATAGACCAGTTATAATTCATCATTTTTTTATCTAAAGAAAACACATAAGCACCCGAATTTGAGAGATGCATGTACAGACTTATATAAGTAGTCATAGTAATGAAACTGAGCCCAAGAACAAATACTGAAGCATTAGTTCTAATCAACAATATTTTCTCAACCCAAACATTAAAAAGAAATAGCAAGAACCCGATAAACAATAGAACATTAATAAGCGGATAAAGGTTGATAAATGCTTGTGATAAATAACCAACAAAAAGAAATAATGGGAAGATTAATAGATATGAAATATTAGTGCGCATATAATATTTCGTGAAAATTGTAGCCGCATTATCATTATAATTCAGACTAGCAACGAGTAAAATTAGCAAGATGGTAATTACTTCTAATTCATACAATAACATATTATCGGTTGTTAGTTTAGCATTCCACACAAGATATGGATCATAACCTGTAGAAACAAAATAATTGTCATTTTTAAATGATGTAATAAATTGATTTCTTTTAGCAATTGAGTCAACGTGAAGCAGTATTTTGTCGCCAAGAAAGGATGACAACCCTGTAATCTGTGCAATTAATCCTGTATCTACTGAAATAGATAAATCATTGATTTCAACTGTCCCTGGTCGCGCCATAGGATCCAGACGAATACGCTTAATGCTGTTTATTTTTCTAATAGTAAAACAATTTTTTGAATATCCAGAATGACTAATACGTCTGCCAATCGCATTTTTCTCATTAAAACCACTACCAGTATCCCAGTACAATCGAGAATTCGCGCCATGATCATAATTTGCTGAATAGCAAAATTCGATACGGTCTTGAGTACTCCAGTGATATACCCATACGTAGATTACAGCCAATGCAGATAAACATATAAATACTGCCAGATGTTGTTTGATATGATGGGATTCATCGCTCACCATCAGATTTTTATTCTTAATCAATTTACACGTCTGTAATATTGTTTTTATTATCATGTTTTCTGATATAGAATAATTCAATGAATAGTGCAAATATCATGGGAGGAAACAACAGCAAATGTATTCGGTAAACAGATACCTTTGGGATAACTTGTGCAAAAAACGTAAATAAGTATGGCGATATTAATACTAGAACAGACAATGTACTCATTGAAACAAACAAAGTTGTTGCACGATTTGGACGAAGAATATACATCACTATAATCATGGCTAGTGCAATTATACCATTAAACATTAAAACCGCACGAAGCTGATGCTCCCATTGTGGCAGACTAAGAATATCTTGTGTAATTGGATCTTTGAAAGCAATTGGTATATGGTACGAATAATGCTGTGATATTATTGGTTGCGGAAAGAATAATGTATAAAAATGCGAGAAATCAATTAACATATAAAGCATTGATATTACTAATATTGCAAAAACCAGGATCAATACGGATTTCTTATATATAAACTTTGATAGAGGATAGAATAACAACACAAATAAATATGTGACCACAAATGCGGTTGCACTATAAGTCAAACCACCACTATGTCCAACACTTCTTTCAAGCAAATACAACAACAGCATAAAAGATAATAATATTAATATTTTCCCATCACTTATGAGCTCTTTATCATTGTTATATTTGCCAGTCACATAGGCAAATGGTGCATAAATTAATATAACGATTGCAAACCAGAATAGCTCCGCCAGATGAAGGATGCTTATCAACAGCAATCCTAATGAAACCTGAAAAAGTAGCCTTCGATATTTAAATGACATAAAATATATCAACTGCAGCAATAACGGCAAGCGGCTATTCTCATCATTATTTTGATGAAATCTATTTAACAATTCGAGGCTACTTCCTAATAAATAATAAAAAGCAATATAAGATATATTGCCCGGCCATGCAGCATTTCTGTAGTATGCGTTAATTCCACCTTGTAAAACAAAGAAGAACATCATAGCCACATATGCGGTAAACTCGAATTTAAATATATTTCTAGCCAGGTAATAATACCCCATTAATGCCAAGATCGCACACCAAGGAGTAAGTTGATACCATATCATCGGTATATTTACGTTACTGAACTGCCTTAATAATGCGATATTAAGATGCCATCCGGGCGGATAAGAACTCACATGTTCAGATAATGGAATACCGCTAAGATGATCATTTTCTAAAAAAACACTTCCTAATTCAAATATTTTATTAGCTAAGCTCATATGCCACCATGAATCAGCTAAACTATCAATATTACCACCATTAAAAAGCATAATAATGAATACGGTCATTAAAGATATAATTAGATAGTAATCAGTCTTAATCAGAGGCAATATTATTTTCCAATGACAGTATTTTCTTTTTATATAGATCATTACCAACAATAGTAAATCCATTAATTCAAGAAGTCTTAATAAGACCTTAAACTCAAGATCTAGCCATGATAATAAGAATCCGAGTGCAATATTGATAACAAGTGACAATAAAAAACCACTCAATATATAAGTTAACCAATGCGGTGGCCCATGATCAACTTTTGCAAGGATTCGAAACAGGATGAGTATTAAAATGCCATGTGTAAATAATAAAAATATTATTGCAGCATGAATAGTTATCCCATCAAGTAGTAGTCCGCGAATCATGGCAGGTTGACATGTCTCGCTTTACTATTTCGAGTAAATACCCTCGATCTACCCCAGTCCAAAGGTATAGAAATACAAAAATATCTACTTGGCTTTTTATCCGCTGTCATAATTTCGTATTCAATTTGTGTAATTGGGCCTCTTTTTTCACTAATCGTTAGCACTTGTATGATGTGTAGATACCATCTTGTGATTCAATACAACCTTCCTACTGCTCTTCGAGCCAACTCTGGATCATCAATACATCCCCGAGATGGTGCTGCCAGTTTCTGTGCCCAGTCAGGTGTTCTTGCCAACGCTCTCGGATTGGAGCAGGCGAAAAAAAACCTTGCTCTCGCAATCGATCTTTATCCATCAGGTCTTCTGCCCAGGTTCGTAAAGGCCCACGCAACCAATGATCAATCGGTACACCGAAGCCCATTTTTGGACGATCAATCAAGGCATCTGGTACATATCGACGTAATATCTCACGTAATGGCCATTTGGTCTGCCCATTGTTCAGTTTCATCTGTAACGGCATACTCCAGGCATATTCAATCAGACGATGATCCAGTAATGGAACCCTGACTTCCAGGCTATTTGCCATACTAGCACGGTCGACTTTGGTCAGAATATCATCAGGCAGATAAGTCAACAGATCCAGTGCCATGTATTGTTCAATTTCCTGCAATGGTCCGAAATATCCTGGTATATCGGTGTAGATATCCGGGTATTCTGCAGAACCAATCACCAGAGTATCCAGTTGCTCCCAATGAGAAACAAGGGTTCGGTATAAATCCACAGGGTCCTGGGCATCGAGCATATTAGCAAGGCGGTGAATTTTATGGCCCGGATGCTTCTCCAACCCAAGGGCACCCAACAAATGCCCGAACAAACCAGACAGGTGATCCCATCGTTCTACTGATGGCCATTGCATCCATACAGCCAAATGTCTTCGGAGGCCAATAGGCAAACGACCGGTGCTGTGCGAAATACGCTGTGCCCAGCCGTAACGGTCATATCCAGCAAACAACTCATCACCACCATCGCCAGATAAAGCGACGGTGACCTGCTGTTTGGCCAGCTTAGAGACCAGCCAGGTCGGTATCTGTGACGAATCGGCAAAGGGTTCATCGTATACCGATGCTAACTGTGGAATAACAGCCATCGCTTCTTCAGATGTGACCATGATTTCGGTATGATCAGTACCCAGATGTCGTGCCACATTTGCAGCATAAGGGGCTTCGTTGTACTCCTCTTCGACAAAACCAATCGAAAAAGTTTGAATCGGTCGGCTGGATATAGACTGCATAACTGCAACCACAGTAGACGAGTCGATTCCACCTGACAAGAAGGCACCCAACGGCACATCGGAGAGCATCTGCCCTCGAACACTTTGCTCCAGCAGTGTCGCTAATTCCTCAATTCCTTGCTCGGCATCCCCAACGTCTAACACCTGTCGTTGATCACATATTGCTTCGAGTGACCAATAGGAACGTTCATACACGATCCAATTCCCATGCCTTCCAGGCATAGAAAAGATCTCCTTTCCTGCATCTGATCGCTGATAACTAATTTGTACCAGATGACCGGGTTTGACTTTTCTAACATCCTTGAAGATCGACCAGGGTGCTGGGATGGTATTATGGCGCATATACAGTGCCAAAGCATTACGATCAATCTCACCATGCCATCCGGGGTAGGCTTTAAAAGCCTTTAGTTCGGAAGCAAATAACAGCGCCCTGCCCTGGTGGGCATAATAGAGTGGTTTTTCACCAATTCTGTCACGAATCAAGGTTAACACCGCATCCTTGCGATCCCACAGCGCCATGGCGAACATGCCGACGAACTGTTTCAATGCGGCTTCAATTCCCCAGTATTCAATCGCTGTCAGGGCAACAGCTGTATCTGAATACCCAGTGAAGTGTGCGCCTTGCCGCTCCAACTTGGATTTCAGTTCTGGAAAATTATAAATCTCGCCGTTGTAACTGCCGACATAACGCCCCCTTGGCGATTGCATCGGCTGGGAAGCGAAATCAGAAAGATCGATGATGGATAATCGACGATGTGCCAAGGCGACATGATGAGTTGGATCTACCCACACGCCGCTGGCGTCGGGACCACGATGGCTCAATGTGCTGGCCATCGATTGTGCCACCTGCTGACAACCGTCGAGACTCATTTCCTGTTTCAGATCAATGAAACCTGCCAGACCACACATTATTTCAGTAACCGTTTATAGATTCCGGCATACTCAGCAGCCATCTTCTGTAAACCGAAGTGATTTTTGATCCGTTCCCGAACTGCTTGTTTTTTATCAATCCATGCTGAACCCTGCATCTGTTGCAAGGATGAATCGATCGCCCGAGCCAACGCAAATTTATCCCGGACTTTGACCACTAAACCGGTATCACCTACGATAGTAGCCGCATCACCAACATCGGTGACCACACAGGGCACACCACAAGCCATAGCCTCAGCCACTGCATTTGGAAAACCTTCAGAAAGTGAGGAGCATACATATAAATCCATTGTTTGATATATTGCATTCATGTTCTGCTGTTGCCCGACACACAACACCTGACTGGACAAACCCAATACTCGGATTCTATCCATCAAACAAGCATTATCCTCATCAACATCAGTACCACACATCAAGATCTTCAGATATTGGACTCTTTCGCAATGAGAGATTGCGTCAAGGAATCCGAGATGATCTTTATTGTAATCATAACGCCCAACATGGCCAATTACGATTTCCTTTTCAAGAAATCCATAATAGCTACGTTGCAATTTTCTGCATTTCGTATCGATTGTGAATGTTTCAGTATCTACCCCATTAGGGACAACACTGATACGCCTGGCTGGGTAACCCATTTTGGAATGGGCATACTTGGCACTGACTGCACAGGTGATAATATGATGAGGTATCCAATTAGACAATATACGACATAGCATAATTACCGCGCGGGTCGCAATAGAAAGAGATGCCGGCTCGAGACGACTATTACGGACACCCCAAACAACCGGTTTCCTGCTTGACAAACGGGTAATCAGGCCACCCAATAAATCTGCATGATACAGCCAAGTTTGGACAAGGGTCACTTCAGATCGACGAATTGAAAGAAATATAGAAAAACAGGATGGAATAAAATTAGACCAACACAGTTCCAGTGTTTTAACTGTAAAACC
>CAZIYQ010000138.1:0-7401 GCA_964543505.1 uncultured bacterium
TATTGATTTCAAGCTGGCCTGTGCCCGCATCGTAATTGCTGACGGAAAGGTCAACAACGTCACGCGCAGGAGCATTCCATGAAAGATCGATCTCTCCGTCACCACCTACTGCAACAAGGTCGGTTGGAGGATTGATCACGATAACTTCCGGATTCGTCGTGGCACAAGCTTCGTTGGAGGGAGCCGATTCGTTAGTTCCGTCAAAAGCCGTTACCGTGTAACAGTGATTTTCAGAATATCCAAGTCCGGCATCGGCAAAGGCCATTTCAGAGACTCCCTCGGCGTAGAGATCACCGTCTCTGTAAACATTAAAAGTAATTTCCGGTGGCAGTTCACCAATATTATAAGGACTGCCGAGACTGGTGGACAGTGCATTGCCGGAACCGTCAGAAACCGTAGCAGATGAGATACTGAAATTACCGGTGTCGCCTGTAAAGGTCACATCCACATAGCAGAGAGCCCCTTCACCGGCCGGGATCGTCGCTCCGGTCAGAGAAAAACCCAGCACTAGACCCGAGGCATTGGTGGACATCATGAATCCGGCCGCACCTGCACTGCCTCCGGAAGCACCGGTGACTTCAAAGTCACCAAAGCTGGCATCCAGATCAAACTGAAAACCACCGACTGCTTCCGTATTGGCCATATTGATTTCAAGCTGGCCTGTGCCCGCATCGTAATTGCTGACGGAAAGGTCAACTACATCCCTTGTTACGGAGTGATTCCAGGTAAGATCAATCTCGCCATCAGCACCCGTTGCTACAAGATCTGTGGGAGCATTGAGTTGGGGTTCAGCCTGTGGCCAGCAATCACTGAAATCCGTATCAAGGCCCTCACCACCAACCCCAGACATGGTTGCAGTCGAGATGCATACCTGAGCTGACGGGTCGATCAATCCGTCGATGCCCAGTATACACAGGACCCCTTCACCTGCAGGGATTGATGCCCCGGTCAATGAGAAACCAAGCACCAGACCCGAGGGATTTGAAGACATCATGAAACCTGCAGCACCAGCACTGCCTCCGGAAGCACCGGTTAGCAGGACATTGGTTACTTCAAATTGAAACCCGGCAACGGGCTCCGTATTCTGCATGTAAACTTCCATTGTTCCGGCATCCAGATCAACATTGCCCCAAGTCAGAGTTACACTCTGGGCAAAAAGGAAGGTTAAACAGGTTGTGGTAAAAATGAAGAATAGCTTTTTCAAGTTGTTCATTTTGGAATTCCTCCGCTTATTATTTTACAGCAAGGCTATTTTGACCCGTATCGAAATACATTTCGGAATCTCTGATTTGAAGTGATGTGTCAACTCGCAAGTCTATCCCTATGATTAAAAAACAGCCCGCCAGATTATTTTAATTTTATTGATAAAATCTTTTCCAAACAATTCCCCATGCCAAAAAAATTTGTGTGAGATGAGTAAGGCTGAAATTCTCTCCGGCACAAGGGCTGAAAATTACAAAGACCCCTCCCTATTTCTGAAGATAATTTGTGTCATGATGTTACTTTAAAGCAAGGGAACTGGGTAATTTGAGTATCCTTAAGGGGTAACATCTTTTCGGAATGAGCACTGCAGGAAATTACCACAATGAACATGCTTTCGTTGAAAATGCTTTACTCATTAGGAATCTATATTGCAGTGTGGAATTTGATGGTTCTGTTGTACTGTGAGAAATTTTGGCAGGTTTGTTTACCATATTCAAAGGGGTGTTTTTAATTGATGAGTCCATTCAGAAACGGTCCAAACCCTGTAAGTAACCAATGACTTTAGTCATGGATTACCAATAGGTAATTAAATATCCAACCATTTTAATGGGTCCCAGATATAATGGCCGTTATACCGAAAAGAAATTTTTCGGCATAAATTCATAAAATTGTAAAATCATTCTGTTTTTATATCCTGCTTTGACGCAGAAATGAGGAAGATAATACTCGCTATTATTTTCCTTATCTCATTACCCCTTCTTGTTATAAATTAACGAACAGAACCAATCGGTATAATATTTCTCTGGCTCCCTAAATACCAGGTTCTCTTTTGAGGCAGTCGAACCGTCGTATGTAATTCATTTCCAAGAAAGACTAATAAATGGCAAAGCATCAGATCGTCAATAGTAATGATTTTTTAGGAGAATTCATTGGCACTTTTATTCTGGTGTTTTTTGGCTGTGGTTCTGTGGCTGTCACCGTTTTGTTCTCTGCACATACCGGGTTATTTCAGATTGCAATGGTATGGGGCATCGGTGTTTCCCTCGCCATATATTCTACCAGACATCTATCATGTGCACATCTTAATCCGGCAGTCAGTATCGCAATGGTTTTGGGAAAGCGAATGCATATCAGACGACTACCTGTTTACATCGCCGCACAATTTTTAGGTGCTTTTTTTGCTGCTGGAATATTATATCTACTCTATTCGCCTTCAATCGCTCAATTTGAACAGTTGCATCACATTGTAAGGGGCTCCGCAGATTCCATAAAATCTGCGATGATATTTGGCGAGTTCTATCCCAATCCCGGTGCGGGTGCAGTGGCCTCCGTATCAATGTTGATAGCCTTTCTTGCTGAATTCATGGGGACATTTGCGCTGGTCTTTCTCATATTTTCATTGACTGAAGGCTGTAATGTGGGCCGTCCGGATGATACCATTTCACCACTATTTATTGGCCTAACGATAACGATCATTATCTCCGTTATTGCTCCTCTTACACAAGCGGGACTGAACCCTGCGAGAGATCTTTCACCAAGATTGTTTTCAATGCTAATGGGTTGGGGAAAAGCAGCTCTGCCGGACGATAAATGCGGATTCTTTGTGGTTTACATACTGGGACCGATACTGGGGGGGAGTATTGCTGCCCTGATTTTTACACGCATCATTGAACCACAAATGAACAAGCGCAGCCAGAGTGATAACTGTTGCTCATAAGAAATAATAAATCTATTATTCTGTCCATCCACCCACTTTGATTGTCAGGATTATATTTATTGCTAACCCGGAAACTCAGCACTTGCTTAAATTTACTTTTGAGCCAGGTATTGGTTCTTATTTTTTGGGCGCATAGCTCAGGTGGTTAGAGCGCACGGTTCACATCCGTGAGGTCACAGGTTCGAGTCCTGTTGTGCCCACTCCTCAAAAGTCCAACTAAAATAGAACCATCCACAAAAATCAGTTTCAGCCCTTCAGGTTTTGTGGAAATATCAGTGTAAAGATGGATCCCTTGCCAATCTCGGAGTTAATATCCAGTTTACCCCGGTGTGCCAGCATGATCTTTTTGGTGATGGCAAGCCCCAACCCGAACCCGGTTTTCCCCCGCTTGTAATTGGATTGCAGCCTGTAGAACGGCTCAGTGATCTTTTCGAGATCGCTCTCTTTTATTCCCTCACCGTAATCCCTGACGGTAAGGTAAACCATGTGCTCGCGGATACGGCACGATATATCAATTGGCTGATCCTCACCACCGTATTTTAGGGCATTTCCCAGTAGATTTCGAAACGCGATACGCATTTTTGTCCCGTCGATAATCACAATTTCCTGTGGTACTTTTGAGGTCAGTCTGAATCGGGTATCCGAATCGGGATAGAGTGCAATAACCTTATCAATAAATTCATCCAGTTTCGTAGGCTGTGTCTCGAGGTTGGAATAGGGCATCGACAATCTCCCTGAGAGCAGAAGATTTTCGATCATTGTCTCCAAAAAGATCACCTCTTTCTTCATGCGGGATTTGTTGCGGTGCTCGGGGATCATCTCGATCAGCAGCTGCATGCGCGCCAACGGAGACCGCAACTCGTGGCTTACTTCGGAGAGGAGTTGCTGCTTGTTGGTGAGCAAATCCCTGATGTCACTGATGAGGCGGTTGATGGTCTTCGACAAATCGGCCAGCTCATCATCACCTCGAATAGGGATTATAGTTTTCAGGTCGCCCTTTTCGAGCTCACGTATTCTCTTTTTCATGAGTTGGATAGGCATGAGATAGCGACGCAAAAAAAGGAAAAGGATAATCATGAAAATACTGGTCAGGATTGAGGCGGGAACGAACCTCAGTAAAAAATCATCAGAGGCTACGTAATTAATTGCAATATAGTAGTCGTAAGGTCCGTCGGTAACGTGGGTGGCCAGCAAATCTCCCAGATCGCCGAAGCGCACCGGCAGAGGTATCTCAATTCCGTACAAGCTCCCTAAATACTCGCTGTTGGAATATTCCTCAAACCCCCTTGCTGCAAAGTCCTGGGGAAAGGCCCAGATTTTGACTCCATTTTTATAGATGCAGCCCATCATTTTTAAATTTTCTAAATCGAACAGTACCTTTGACGTGTCAGGTGGGATGCCCCAGGATTCAACCATTTTCGCATAGTAATAGCATTCATGGGTATCGAGAATCGTATCCTGTTCAGAAAAGGAAAAATACACTACAAGATAGATAATGATCAGCAAAGCCATGGTGAACGCAGTCACCATTAGCCCTATTCTCAGAAAAAGGCTCTTCCGGATGGGATTGTTAGGAGATGCCGTCTTACTTTTTATTGCCAATGAATTTGTATCCTACGCCGTGAACGGTCTTGATGAAGCGAGTAGAAGTGGGCGTTTCACCCAATTTATTACGTAATCGGCTAACCAGCACATCCACCGAACGATCATAGGATTGCCACAGTATTCCCCGAATATTTTCTACCAGAAACTCCCTGTCCAGTACTTCCCCAGGGTGTTCTGCAAAGAGCAAAAGAGCTTCAAATTCGGTAGTTGACAGATGGATCATCTCACCGTCAAGCTGTACTTCTTCACGGAGTTTGTTGAGTGTAAGACCTTCAAATTCCAGCATATCAAGCATGCCGGCTGGGGCTTTACTGCGTCTAAGAATGGATTGTATTCTCGCCAGTAATTCACGGGGCTCAAAGGGTTTGGAGAGATAGTCATCTGCCCCCAGTTCCAGTCCGACAATACGATCCGTAACATCACCTTTCGCGGTCAGCATAATAATGGGCAGGGTCGAGTTTTCCCGGATTTTCCGTAATACCTGAAATCCGTCCATCTCCGGCATCATTATATCCAGGATTAACAGACTCACTTCATTTTTAGTAATATACTTTAGTCCGGCAACGGGATCACTTTTTGAGGTCACTGCATAATTGTAGGAGGACAGGAATTCCTCGAGCAGTTCGGTTAATTGGGTATCATCATCAATGATTAATATTTTTTCTGGCATGAGTAACTCCTAATACTTAATTGTTTTGGATCAATATCTTGGGGTCCAGTTCTCCCCTCATTCTCTCGATCCTGCGCGCAAAATCCGGATCTTTTTTCATTTTCTTCTCGATAGTCCTGCAGGCATGGATGACCGTTGTATGGTCTCTGCGCCCCAGATGGTAACCAATATTAATGAGGGAAGAATTCGTGAATTCACGAGAAAGATACATTGCTACCTGACGGGCATGAGCAATTTCCATGATCCTGCTTTTACTCAGTAACTGACGCTCGGAGACCTTCATTTCACGACTGACATATTGAATGACATGGTCAATTGTGACTTCTGTGAAAGCAGATTTGCCCAGGATATCCTGCAAGACCTTATGAGCGAGTTCCATGGTGATGGCCTGTTTCCGCAGTGTGGAAAACGCCAGTAGCCGGATGAGTGCCCCTTCCAACTCCCGGATGTTGTTTTTGATCCCAGTGGCAATATATTCTGTGATATCGAAAGGTATTTCCAATCCGTCATCTTCCGCCTTTTTCATCAGGATTGCAATACGGGTTTCCAGATCCGGTGCTTGAATATCGACCATGAGACCGGATTGAAAACGTGAGACCAGTCGTTCTTTCAGTCCGGTGAGCTCACTGGGGGGCCGATCTGTGGAGAGCACAATTTGTTTGCCCTGCTGATAAAGTTCATTGAACAGATGAAAAAACTGCTCCTGTGTCTGTTCCTTCTTCTGAAAAAACTGAATATCATCCAGCAAGAGCATATCCACATTCCGGTACATTCCAGCAAACTCAGTGGATTTATTGGCCTGAATGGCATTAATAAAATCCAGCATGAATTTCTCACTCGTCAGATAGACAACTTTCATTTTCGGGGAATTATCAAATGTGTAATTTCCGATGGCCTGGAGTAAGTGTGTTTTCCCGAGACCTGTTGAGCTGTAGATCAGCAGGGGGTTAAAGGGTGTCTGTCCCGGGTTTTCTGCAACGGAGATCGCAGCAGCCTTTGCCAGCTGATTGCTTTTCCCCTCAATAAAATTTTCAAAAATATAGCGGTCGTTCAACTGTGTGCGGTTATGATAGCTGCGTTCGGATGGTTTAGACCTCGAGATCATCGTTGGCGGATCATCCTGTTCAGCAGCACTCGAATCTATAGTATAATGGACCTGCAATGGGTTACCGGTTCCTGAGGTCATGGCATCTGCAATAAGACGGCTGTATTTTGACTCGAGCCATTCAAGATGAAATTTCCCGGGTACCGCAAGATGAATGGAATCTGTAGTGAGATCTTTTAGGGATATTCCGTCGAACCAGGTATGATAAGCCTGATCCGGGATTCGCTCACGGATATAGCTCAGACAATTCTGCCAGATTTGTTCCTTATCCAATATGGATATTCCTGTGGTTTAGAAAGAAAAAGAAAAAATTATACACAACTTATTAACAAGCGGTATCTGTCGGCCTGCTAAATTCGGTACGTTTGAAAGTTTGAAACAAGTTGAAACATGACGGAATCAATTTTCTTTCAGCTTTATTCAGGGTTAAATGCGATTGCATCCACCTGACACGCACCTGTGAGCGGACTGGATTATTTTGTCAATTCCATTTCAAGAGAGTCCCATAAGACGAATCCATTTGAGCCCAATACTTTTAGTTCTCCGTCGGATATTCTCAAAATTAAACAATTTTTTCAAGTGTAATGGAATTTTAAAAATATCAGAACCGCTGACGACAAAAAACTGAAGGGGCTGGACCGAAACGATTCCAAAACTCGTTCGAGTTCGTTGTAATTTTGACAGCGTTCGAACAAAGTGATTGTTGTCTTTTTAGATGATATCCGAGATCGACAGGTCAGAGTACAGATGGTAAAAAGGTTTTGATGTTCTGACTTATGCACAATTTAAAGTAATACTGGAACTGCAACTTGAAATCTTTCATAAAATAAACTCGATGGGGTAATGGGGGTCAAATGAAAACGAAATATTTACTGGTAATCCTACTTGTCTTGGCTTGTAACCATTTTCCGAAAACATCAGCCTCAATAACAGGCAAGGATTTGAAAACTCACATAAGGGTTTTCGCTGATGACAAGATGGAAGGCCGCGGGGCCGGATCAAAATTTGAATTACTTTCTGCAAATTACATTGCCACACGCTTCAAGGATTATGGGCTACAATCCATCGGGAATGACTATTTACAGAAATTTGATTTTGTAT
>CAZIYQ010000139.1:0-7364 GCA_964543505.1 uncultured bacterium
CCGTATCCCGGCTTAACCGGGCAACAGATGCCGCATTCGGCGGCATCATCTTCTTCACTGTCTGCTCTTTGAATTCCTTCTCATAATGTGCCATCTTATCCTCTCCTTTTGGACCCTGTGAATTATAGGGTCAATTTAGAGGATGCGACATCTATCCTGACAGAGGGGGGAGGGGGCATCCGCTATTCCTTCGGTTGCCTTTTTTGTGGGGCAATGCGTGGAAAAGACCGATGAAGTATTTTGCATTCAGGTGAAAATTGTCTATAATTAGATATAGCCTTTATCAAATGAAGTTAATCCAATGTCATATTTGATAATGGTCACGTAGTATGGAAAAGCTGGTTTAGAAGGCTATAATTTCGCAATTGAGGAGAAAAAATTTTATATGATAAAAGAGGGCTTGAATTCAAAGGAATGCTGTAATAGGGGGTCGCTGTTGACTGAATCTGCCGACGCAGCAATTGTTCATCGATCTTACTTGGTGACTAAAGCCATTTTAGATTTTATCTGCGGGTGTTTTTTTTTGTTGATTTGCACGCCTGTGATATTATTGGCGGCAATTGCTGTTCGCATTGAAAGCAAAGGAAATCCATTTTTTTTGCAAGATCGTGTGGGAAAAGGCGGGAAAATTTTCAGAATCATAAAGCTTCGTGGAATGTATGTTGATGCAAAAGAACGTTTTCCTGAGCTGTATGACTATTCATCGTCAGGTAGGGATGGTAAACTGGATTTTTACTTTCATTATGACACGGATCCAAGAGTGACTAAGGTTGGCGCATTTATACGTAAGACCAGTATTGATGAGCTCCCAAACTTTATCAATGTAGTTCTTGGTCAGATGTCTATGGTTGGACCTAGGCCGGAAGTTCCTGAACTGTTTGATATGTATGGCCAATATCAGGATGCATACATCGCAGTACGTCCGGGTGTGACATCTGTATCGAAATGCTCAGGTCGTGATCATCTAACCAAAAAAGAGACTTTGGAGTTGGATATTGGATATTTGGCCAATCAAAGTACTGCTGGGGACATGAGAATTCTTTGGCGAACTGTGGTTTCTGTTTTGTGGAGAATAAATGTATTTTAGTGGGTGACCGTATGAGGTTTGCCTATTTTAAGGGGCGGGCTAAATATAAGTTCCAGATACCCGTTTATGACCTGTTTCAGTATTTTCCAATCTTATAAATGAGCATGAAAGCAATCGGCCTGTTGATTGGGATCATACGGCAATTAGAGTTTGTTCAAAGGTTATTCCAGTTGAATTTGTCCGGTAAAGAGTTGAGAATATAATGATGTATACTACGGAAATTAAATTAAAATCGGGTCAGCTCTATGTCAATATTGATGGATATAACTGGCTGCTTGATACCGGGATGCCGGTAACTTTTGGTAATGTCGAATCACTCTGTATTGCAGGGGACGAATTTTCAGTCCTTGATAGCTATATGGAATTAAATGCGTCTAAGCTAACAGAGCTTATAGGCCATTCAGCTGCTGGAGTAATCGGTACTGATGTTCTTAATCAGTTTAACATACTCTTTGATTTGAAACGTAAACAAGTGTCATTTACGACTGATGAAATTGGGCTTGACGGGGATACCTTAGAAATGGTCGATGAGTTTATGGGAACTCCCATTGTTTTGGCAAGGATTAGCGGTGAAGACAGGCGTATGTTATTTGGTACTGGTTTTCGGTTGTCATATTTTCAAGATAAGGTGCTGGATACCTTTCCTCCAGCTGGTGAGGTTACTGATTATTCCTCCGGTCTTGGCCAAATTCAAACAGAAACATATATGGTTGATGCAACAATAGGGGGTAAACATTGTAAGCTGCGCTGTGGATCTCTTCCTGAGCTGCTTGGGGTGAGATTGATGCTGGAGGATGCTGAGGGGGTTATTGGAAATGAGCTATTGACCGATCATATAGTAGGTTATTTTCCAAAAAACAGGAAGCTGGTACTTGGATGCAGTGGTACTCATGAATCATGGGCAAGCATATACGATATTGTAAATGAGCAAATGTTCGGCAGTTATTACAGTATTTTTACCAACACCATTATGGATAAGGTAAAAAGTGTTGTTACTCCCCCCGCGCGAATTATGGATATTGGAGCAGGGACAGGTCGTTTCACGATTCCTTTAGCATCTATGGGTTATAATATGACTGCAGTGGATCCAAGCGAACAGATGCTCAATCAGCTCAGGAGAAAATTAGACGGATCTTCCATTAGTATCTTTCATGGGGCAATTGAGGACTTTGAAACGGATACTCCTTTTGATATGGCTATCTGTATTTTCACAGTTCTTATCTATTTAATTGATGAAAATTCACTAAGGAATTCAATCCAGACTGCTGCCAAGGCAGTGCGCTCTGGTGGTCACATTCTTATTGATATTCCTCCAAGAAATATACTCCAAAGTTATGAAAGCATAACATCGATAATGTTCCGTTCTGTTTCCATCAATCCGGATCATGATGATGTATATAAATATTCAGAAAAAATTGTTTTAAAATTAAATGGTCAGACAAAAGTATACACCGATCATTTTCCGATAAGATACTGGAAGAAAGAAAATGTATTGAAAGTTTTTGAGGAATATGGGCTTCTGGTTGAAGAGGAATTTGATCTGGCAAACTCGAACTACTTACTTTTAAAAAAACGGGAAGAAGAAATACCAAAGGTCAAAACTGGCAAGGCGATGGCTGTTTCCAAAAGTAATGGCATAAGCTCTTTACCTTTGGCTGCTTGGAATAACACTGCAGTAGATTACCCCAGTGATCAGTGTGTTCATCAGCTGTTTGAAGCACAGGTCGAACGCACCCCAGACGCTGTTGCAATTGTATGTGAAGGCTCGGAACTCACATACATAGATCTAAACTGCCGGGCCAATCAGCTGGCACATTACCTGGTTTCCAAAGGTGTGGGTCCGGAGGTATTGGTTGGAATATGTGCAGAGCGATCCCCTGAGATGATTGTTGGATTGCTTGGTGTTCTTAAGGCAGGCGGAGCATATGTGCCCATAGACCCTGCATATCCGAAAGAGCGCGTGGCTTTTATGCTTGAGGATACTCATGCGCCTGTCTTATTGACTCAACAGAGGCTATTTGCAGACCTTCCTGAATACGGTGCTCATGTGGTTTGTTTGGATACATTTTGGGAGAATAATGGCTGTGAATCAGAATTGAATCTATCTACTGAAATGCATTCCAGCAATTTGGCTTATGTCATTTATACTTCCGGTTCCACCGGTCGTCCTAAGGGGGTGGAGATAGAGCATGCTGGATTAACTAATCTGATTACATGGCATCAACGAGCATATAATCTAAGACCAACGGATAAAACAATTCAATTTGCATCTCCGGCATTTGATGCATGTGTCTGGGAGTTATGGCCATATCTTACTGCTGGTGCAAGCATACATATTCCAGGTGAATCGCTCCGGGTTGATCCGGAAGGGCTGCTTGAATGGCTTGTTACTGAGAAGATTACAATTTGCTTTTTGCCTACACCTATTGCAGAGGCTGTATTAAGTCAGCAGTGGCTGGAGAGCGTCGCATTGCGAACGCTATTAACAGGTGGAGATAAGCTTCATCAGGTACACGGGAAATTGCCATTTACCCTGGTTAACCACTATGGGCCAACAGAAAGCACTGTTGTGGCGACTTCCGCAGTTGTGAGGGAAACTGATGATGAGCCACCAATAGGTCGGCCTATTAGTAACATAAAGGTATATTTGCTGGATTCAAACCTGCAATTAGTTCCCATAGGGGTGTCTGGTGAGTTGCACATTGGGGGGGCAGGTTTAGCACGGGGTTATCTAAATCGTCCTGAGTTGACTGCAGAAAAGTTTATTACGAATCCATTTGGTAATGAAGGAGGAGCCCGACTATACAAGAGTGGCGACCTCGCTCGTTATCTTCCTGACGGCAATATTGAATTTCTGGGCCGGATTGATCATCAGGTGAAGATTCGGGGTTTCAGGATTGAGATCGGTGAGATAGAAAATTCTTTGATGCAACATGATTTTATCAAGAATGCAGTTGTCATAGTATATGGAGAATCCGAGAGTAAGCGACTCGCCGCCTATGTAGTGTTGACTGATAAAGCCGGAGACGATTGGACAGAAATATTGCGCAACCATTTAAACGGGTTATTGCCTGATTATATGATTCCAACCATTTATACCAGTTTAGAACAGCTGCCAGTGACAACAAATGGAAAGATTGATCGGAAAGCTCTTCCAGCACCAAAAGAAAGTATCACTGGTTTGCGTTCTGGCTACGTTGAGCCCGGTACTCTGAAAGAGAAAAAGCTTGCAGAAATTTGGGCAAGCTCTCTGGGCATCGAAAAGATAGGGATATATGATAATTTCATTGACTTGGGTGGTAATTCTTTAATTTGCCTTCAGATAGTAGCCAAAGCCCATAAAATGGGTATTAGTCTTACGAATCAGCAGGTTTTTGAACATCAGACAATTGCCGAACTAGCAACGGTATCTTGCTCAACTACCTCTATTGATGCTGATCAGGGAGTGGTTACGGGGATTGTACCATTATTTCCAATTCAACATTGGTTCTTTGAATTGAACAATCCACACCCGGAATACTGGAACTTGTCTGTATTATTGAGAATAATCACTAAGTTGGATATATCATTATTACAGTTTGCAATTAAAAGCGTAATAAATCATCACGATGCACTTCGCTTACGTTATTTTGAAGACCGGAATGGTTGGCAACAGTACATTTCCGAACCGGATCAGGAGGGTTGTTTTTTGCATATTGATTTATCCCAGTTTGATGAGGATAAGCAGATATCAGAGATCGAGTCTATAGCATCAAAATATCAATCTTCCTTGAATTTGTCACAAGGGCCAATATTACTTTTCATCTTATTTGATTTGGGAGAAGGGAAATCAGACCGTTTGTTAATCCTCGCCCATCATTTGACTGTTGATATACTGTCGCTGAAGTTGATTGCTGAAGACTTGGA
This sequence comes from uncultured bacterium, assembly GCA_964543505.1. Taxonomy (GTDB): domain Bacteria; phylum Fidelibacterota; class Marinisomatia; order SCGC-AAA003-L08; family JACNLC01; genus JAADGM01. Next base: position 4,994 of record CAZIYQ010000139.1, read on the forward strand.
AACAGCCTACCAGCAACTTGATAGTGGGGAAGCAGTGCATTTGCCCCAGAAGACTGTTTCGATCAAATCATGGGCTGAACAACTGGAAAGTTTGGCGCAGTCTGAAACCGTAACACAGGAATTGGAATTTTGGTTGAGACATGGGGATAAAGAGAGTTGCTCTTTGCCTGTGGACTATCCAACCTGTGCAAATACAGTAGCATCATCTCAAACCATTAGTATTGCTTTTGATTTAGATGAGTCACAGGTGTTATTTAGAGACGTGCCAAAACTATTCAGTATTTTGGCAATTGATTTTCTGGTCAGTGTATTGGCTGAGGTGTTTGCAGAGTGGACAGGCCATTGGGCCACCCAAATCGATGTTGAAGGGAACGGCAGGCAGGCTTTTGATATTGATGTATCTCGGACTGTGGGTTGGTTTACTGTTCTCTATCCTGTTCAATTGGATTTACACGGAATAACAAGCGTTGAGGATAAACTAAAGTCTGTTAAGAAGCAGCTTAGACCAATAAGGAATACAGGTGCCGGCTATGGCTTGCTAAGGTATCTGCATAAGAATAAGCAAATTGTGGCAAAAATGAGTACATTGCCAGAACCGGAAGTTTCATTCCTTTATCAAGGGGAATCTTTCAACACCCACGAAAGTTGCACCTTATTTGCCGCTGCTAATGAACCCATTGGACCATCACATCATCCGCAGGGAAATCGACACCATTTATTTGATGTCAGGGCCAGCATGAAAAATAACCACTTTTACATTCATTGGTTATATAGTGAGAACGTTCACAAACGTGAGACGATTCAAAAACTGGCCTGTAATTTCAGAGATAAGTTGCGATGTGTCATTTCTTATTGCCAATCTCTTAAGGCTGAAGATCAACAGGTGTCCGAATTCTCGGCGTCTGGTTTGGATCAAGAGGATCTTAATACACTACTATCCATGATATCAGAAGAATAAAAAAATAAAGAGGGAAGTCAGTGAATAAAGAAAAAGTAGAAGATATTTATGAATTGTCTCCTTTGCAGGAGGGAATGTTATTCCATTGTCTAGCGACACCGGAATCAGGAGTATATGTATCGCGGTTCTTCTTTACTCTGAAAGGGAAGCTGGATATTCCTGCTTTTGAGCAGTCATGGCAGTTTGTAGTCAATCGGCACTCTGTTCTGCGAACCTCATTTCACTGGAAGAAAATTAAGAACCCAATGCAGGTAGTCCGCCGCAATCAGGAAATAATATTCCATTACCAGGATTTGCGAGAGTTTTCCAAGCTGGAACAAGCGCAATATTTGGATGATTATATGAAGGTGGAAGGACGTAAGGGATTCAACCTTGCCCGGCCACCGTTAATTCGTTTTGCACTATTTCAGTGTGATGAGCTGACCTATGAGTTTGCAGTAACAATTCACCATTTAATTCTGGATGGGACATCTCTGGGCCTTCTTCTTGATGAGGTGTTTGGTTATTATGAAGACATTGCGCATGGAAAATCGATCCAGAATGTTGAACCCGGTACTCCCTATAGTGCTTATATTCGATGGTTGAGAGAGCAGGATGAATATGACGCCGAGGTGTTTTGGAAAAACTATTTAAAAGGTTTTGACACTCCAAACTCTATTGCTGCCAGTCATTATGTGCAGGATAATTTCATCGGTGAGGAGAATGAATTCGGAGAACAGGAAGTTCAGTTTAGTGAAAAAATGGCAACCGAACTTCAAGCACTGGCTAAGAATTGTCGTGTAACATTCAACACGGTAGTACAAAGTGCATGGACGATTCTATTAGCTCGTTATAGCAATCAGGATGACGTCATTTTCGGGTCAGTAATTTCCACTCGACCTCCTGCTATTTCAAATGTAGAGGCAATATTAGGGCTGTTAATTAATACAGTTCCAGTGAGAGTGAAGTTGTCCCCTGATGATAATTTGCCCGATTTCCTGAAGAAACTTCAGTTAGAACAAATTCGTACACGTGAGTACAGTTATTGCTCGCTGGTTCAGATTCAACAGTGGAGCGAAATCTCTGGTGGAAGATCATTATTTGAAAGTATTGTCAATTGTGAAGATGGCAGAAGTATAAAAGCAAGGAGGCTTGATGGGCTGAAACAACAGAAAGGCCGCGCTTATGATTGGACCAACTATCCTTTATCGATAATTGTGAGGTCTGGATCACAGCTGAACCTTGTGATTAAGTATGATTCTCGAAAATATGATAAAGATTTTATTCAACGAATATTTGGACATCTACAAATACTGCTTGAAAATTTGATTGCCAAGCCAGAGGGATGCATTGGTGATTTGCCAATATTATCGGAATGTGAACAGCATCAACTCCTTATCGATTGGAACGACACAACAACAGATTATCCCACAG
>CAZIYQ010000140.1:0-7352 GCA_964543505.1 uncultured bacterium
TCGCAAGACCCGTGGGTCCCATCCGCAAGGATTTGAAAAATACCAGTTGGGATAAGATCCTGCCTGATATTTCTGAAACTATCTCAAAACTTGTATCGCAGGATCAGGGTTATAAGATTGCCATTATTAATGGTGACGACTCTCCTCTCATGCAGGAAGTCTGGCAGAATTTTGCCAACGCCATAGGCACACCCAACATTTACCACGAAAAAATTACATCAGACCAGACCAATGCGGCTTACCTCACACAGGGTTTGGCTGAAGCACCTCGCTTCGACCTCATTAATTCTGAAGCTGTTTTGAATTTCGGTGCCAATATTCTTGAGGAAGATGGCGCCATGGTTCACTTCAATCAGGTCATCAGTGAATTCAAAGATCTTGGCAATATGATCCGGAATAAAATGATCTATGTTGGTCCGAGAGCAAATATTACTGCCGTAAGTGCTCATAAGTGGCTGCCGGTAAGACCTGATACCTGGGGAACTTTAGCCCTGGGGATAGCGCATGTCCTGATCGAAAGTCATTCCATTGATCTTGCTAATATCCGAAAAGATACTCAAGGCTTTTCGGACTGGACTGATACATCAGGTCAGCTTCATGCCGGTTTTGAAAGCATGGTCATGTCCGAATTTCACCCCAAGAGGGTAGAGGAAATTACAGGAATACCGGAAGAATCAATCCGGGAAATGGCTGAACTCATCAGTACACGGAAACGCTCTGTTGTCCTGTGCGGGAATGAAGCCTTGCAATCCCCAAGAGGAGACCTGCACCAATGGGCCGTGCATTGCCTGAATTATCTTATTGGCAGTATCCAGAATCCAGGCGGGATGTATTTTACGGGCGAGCCATCAGCAGAGATATTGCATACTGCTGCCTATCAGGGCAAAGCTGTGAGGAGTCTGTTCTACACCGATGAAAAACTTCCTTTGGGAAAAGCATCTCTCGATATCTTCGCAAGACGAGTCGAAGGACACTCACCTTACGATATTGACCTGCTCATAATTAACAGGGCGAATCCCGTTTTCTTCGGTGAAAACCGCACAAAATGGAAAATCCTGCTTAAGCATTTGCCGAGAGTTATTTTCATCGGTGATATGCCTAATGAGACCAGTGCGCATGCTGATGTGATCCTGCCAATTCATTCGGATTTTGAACGCTGGGATGTCGTTGAAAATATACCCGGAGCTCCCCTGGATGCAGCAGTGCTCCAGAGACCGGTCATTGATCCAATGTATAAAACCCGCAGCAGCTATGAGCTTCTCACAAGTATTGCAGAAGGTGCTGGAATTGATATGAGTATCTTCCCGGCTAAAAATGCCAAAGGGCTGGCTAAAAAGCGTCTTGAGAAAATCTATAAAGGCGGTGTTGGCCAGGCCTTCACTGAACAATCACATGAAGAATGGAAGGATATCTACAAGAGCCATCGGAAACTCAATATTACGGACAGTAAAAGAATCTTTTTGAAAGGTTTATTGAATGCCGGTGGCTGGTGGGATGCCTCAGGACCTGTTCATAAAAAAATCGGTGATATCATTCGCACGAAATCAGGGAAATTCGAATTCATCTCACCATTACTGAGTTCATTTGAGGGTTTTTCCGGAGACCCCGGCAAACTGTTGAATGATCTCCTGTCGCGGAAAACTTATCCGCCCAACCTCGAAAAATATAATGCATCTGAAGCAAATGGCTATCCACTCACACTTATCTCCGGTTTCACTCTGACAAATCCGGGAGGTCGTACGATTTATTCTCCGACCCTGATGGAAACCGTTGGTTCAATCAGAGAAATCCGCTGGGAAAACTGGGTAGAGATAAATCCAGTGACCGCTGAGAAATATCAGCTCAAAGATGGTCAGATAATCCAATTGGATTCTCCTGTTGGGGAAATTAAGGTTCGGGCCAGGATCAGGCCGCTGGTGTATCCATCTGTGGTTTACATTCCGCTGGGACTTGGCCGGGAAAATGTTGGCCGCTATACCTCCGGGGTAGGTTCGGACCCAAGAAATCTCATGGTGCCACAGCCTGAAGTGTGTACAGGAAATATGATATTATCCGGGACACCGGTTCGTATAACCATCTGAAAAAGGAAACAAATATGACCAAATGGGGAATGGTAATCGATTTAAATAAGTGTACCGGCTGCGGCGCCTGTGTTAATTCCTGCCGCATGGAGAATAATATCCCAAATGTCGGTGCCGAAGCTGCTCATAACGGCAGGGCCATGGACTGGATGAAAATCATAACAGAATATGAAGGTGATTTCCCTGATGTAAGGGTGACTCACATCCCTCTGTTATGCTTTCAGTGCGATAATGCACCCTGCACAAAAGTATGCCCTGTGCATGCTACTTATCAAAACAGTGACGGTCTTGTTGGCCAGGTTTATTATCGCTGTATCGGCTGCAGGTTCTGTATGGCTGCCTGCCCGTATTCTGCAAAGACATTCAATTATGCGGAACCGGAGGTTCCGAAAGAATACGAAGGCAATTTAAATCCTGATGTGACTCGCCGTATGAAGGGTGTTGTCGAGAAATGTAGTTTTTGCCATCATCGCCTGGCACATGCCAAAGATCTGGCACGATTCGAAGACAGAGAACTTAGGGAATTGGACTATCAACCTGCCTGTGTAGAATCCTGTCCCGCCGACGCCATGTTTTTCGGCGATTTGGAAAACCCAAAGCACAAAGTACATGAGCTAAAGGAATCCAACAGGGCCTACCGTCTGGAGGAAGAACTGGGGACAGAACCAAAAGTATATTATTTAAAGAAGGAAGATAAATAATGGATGACCTGCGCCGCGATCCTGATTATACCCTGTTTCGGCCTATACTGGAGAAAGACCGCAGATTCCTGTGGATGGCCTCTGTTTTAGTAGGCCTGATTGGCTGGTCAATTTACATGTACATGCAACAATGGAAAAACGGATTGTCTGTCACGGGAATGAATAACAATGTCTCCTGGGGTTTCTACATCATCAACTTCGTCTTTTTCATTGGTGTCAGCCACGCCGGTACCCTCATTTCAGCCATCTTGCGCTTATCCCAGGCCGAATGGCGGAGACCCATTACCCGCATGGCCGAGGTCATCACGGCCATCGTGCTGATGATTGGCGGGATTCATCCCATTATCGACTTGGGACGCCCTGATCGGCTTATGAATATATTTTATTACGGGCGGCTGCAATCTCCTCTGCTTTGGGATGTAACCGCAATTACGACCTACTTCACAGCCAGCACAATTTACCTGTACGTTCCCATGATACCGGATATTGCACTGCTGCGAGACCGAACCACGAAATTCCGAAGGCTCTACAAATTTTTAAGCTGGGGTTACAGAGGCACACCGAAGCAAAAACACGTACTGGAACGGGCTATGACCATTCTCATGGTTGTGGTGATACCGATTGCCGTCAGTGTGCATACAGTGATCTCATACATTTTTTCGATGACACTGCAATCCGGCTGGCATTCAACCATCTTTGGTCCTTACTTTGTGACGGGAGCAATCTTCTCAGGTACTGCTACACTGCTGGTTGTGATGATCGCCTTCAGGAAGTTGTATCATCTCGAAAATTATCTGAAAGAAATCCATTTTCAGTATATGAGCATCCTGCTCCTGGTATTTTCGCTGCTGTGGACCTACTTTACCTTCAGCGAATATCTTACCGGTGTATATGGTAATGAGCCCATGGAGATGAAGGTGATCCGCTTTAAACTTACCGGTGCCTATGCGCCCTATTTTTGGACAATGGTGGTTTGTAACTTCCTCATCCCCATGATTGTTCTGACCAATAAGAAACTGAAAACGATCAAGGGAATTCTGATCACCTCTTTCGCTGTCATTATCGGAATGTGGTTGGAACGACTCATCATCATCGTACCTTCTCTGACCAATACAAGGATGCCCGTAGATGTTCAGCCTTATATCCCCAGTCTGACAGAATGGTCGCTCTTCATTGGTGGGATATCGATATTCCTTCTATTGTTTTTAATATTCTCTAAAGTTTTCCCGCTCATTTCAATCTGGGAAATTAAAGAAGGCCGTGCTGCGGGTCTTGACGAAGCCAAAGAGAGGCTAGAATCTTATCTGCCTGATCATGCTGTTGCAGAAGGGAGCGTACAATAATGGAAAAAAGAAAAAGGGTAACCCCGCTTTTCATTCTATTTTTACAGATTTTGAGTATCTCATTGATCTGGGTTTTAGTAGTTAGTGTCATCTGGTGGATTTTAAACTTATTGTCGCTGTCTAATTATCTGCATGACGCACAAAATGCAACCTTGGCGATTTCTTTGCTGATCATGCCCCTGTTTGTCTTACTGGCGAGTATCCTTACCTATGTCTTTGTTGGTTTGCGCCGCAACCGCTTTGAAGGGGATGACGACCATGCGTAAATCATTCCTCGCTGCAGCTGTCTTTCTCTGCAGCAGCCTGTTTGGTATCGGTATTCAGGGCTATTTATCCAGTAGTTTGTATTCCTTCAATAGGGAAGACAGAGAACAGTCCTCACTGCAGCATTTGCGGCTCTATGAATCGTTTTATTTGCAGGGCAGCGATCTGGGGCTAAAAGGCAGCCGCCTGACCCTGGCGGGTCTGGTTTATGCTGATCCGGTGAATGCCTTTACCAACGATCCCACTTACAGAATTTACAAAGCCTCCTATCGGGCAGATTTATTTTCCTCCGCCCTTAAAGTTGAACTGGGTCGCCAATTTGTTTACAGTCTTGCTACTTCCGGGCGCATGGATGGTGCTGCACTCACCTATGGCTGGAGGAAGCTGCGCTTCAAGGGATATGCGGGAGGTTATGTGCCCGCCTCCGGTTGGACCAGTGACCCCGGGAATGATTTTCTGGCAGGGGGAGAACTAAAATGGTCCCCGAGCTCAAATTTGAAATTAGGGCTGGGCTTATCCAGTAAAAATCATGGCAGAGAAACCTATCGTTCTTTGATCACCAGCAAAGATATCGAAGTGCCGGCAACGCTTCAAAACCGCCTGGCTTATCAATTGGAATTCAACCCGGCAGAAACACAGCTTTATGTAAGAGGGCGCCATCGCCTCACTGACTGGGCTCTGACGGAGTTTACAATGGTGGCTGCCAGGCCGCTCGCCGGTTTTGATGATCTGCGGCTTGAATATAACTTCAGGGAACCCCGCGTACCGGAAAACAGTATTTTTTCCGTCTTTGATGCCAGCAGCACACAGGATGTCCGCCTCAGTGCTTCCCATAGAATTCATGGTTCACTTTCGGGGGCATTTCAGATACGACATGTTATTTTTGACAATGAAACATCAGATGTCGTCTCACTCATCGCCAGGCTACCACAATTTCAGGCAAGCTATATTTACCAAACCGGCTACGGCGGTGCGACCAGCCGCGTGCAGTTAGCAGGACAAAAATCCATTGGACGTTTTAATCTTTATGGAAGATTCATCTTCGGGCGTTATAAATTGCTTGAAGGAACCTGGGACGATCTGGCCACTTTTGTGCTGGGTAACCGCATCTCTCTTCGCAAACGCTTCGAGTTAAATACAGAGATCCAGGGGCTAAAAAATCATTTTTACAACCAGGATATCCGTTTTCTGTGTACATTAATGGTGAGGATATAATGAAAAAATTATCATTGCTTCTCCTGTGCAGTTTGACTCTGGCTGCCTACAGCCCTATAAAATTCAGTCATGATCTTCATGTGCGGGATCAGGGCTTCAAATGCACCAAATGTCACAATCCGAAATTGCTGAAATCCAGCACGACATCTGCTGATGTCATTCTTCCCACTGAAAAGCGCTGTATGAAATGCCATAAAAAATGGAGAGAAAATCAGCAGTGTGAAAAATGCCATATCGGCCCCAAGCCGTACACGACCTTTCCCAAAGTGACACGAGTCTTCGAATTTGCCCATAAGATCCACTGGAATGATCAGAAAATCGATTGTGCAAAATGCCACAGCAATATGGTGGGTATGGGCAATAAACCGCCCATACCAAAAATGAAAGATTGTCTGCAGTGCCACGATCAAAACAAAGGTCCCGACTTCTGCAGTGCCTGTCACACCAATGTCGCCAATTTGAGGCCTGCAGATCACGGGGTACAATGGCTTACCAGCCATGATATTGCCGCGCTTACCGAAACATCGGATTGCAAACTCTGCCATACCCAGTTGAGCTGTGATAATTGCCACAGCGGAGCTGTCCTCGATACAGACGAGTTACCGCTGTTAAACCCGACACCGGGCTACCGCATTGATGATTTCAGCGGCAAACAGATGCTGGCACGGAATCACGACTTGAATTACCTTAATACACACGGCCTCGATGCCACTACCAAAGAACGGGACTGCAGGGTCTGTCACGAAGCGGCCGAATTTTGCACCGACTGTCACCAGAATTCAGCGGATATGATCCTGAATAAACCCAATTTTCACGGTGGCGTCAATTGGGGAGCCATTAAGTATCCTGAAGGAACCGATTTCGTTGAAAATGTAACTGGCGGAATCCATGCAGAAATGGCCCGCCGGGACATCGAAGCCTGTCAGTCCTGCCATGACATCGACGGGGGAGACCCCATTTGCATCGATTGCCACAACGACCGCGACGGCGTACAAAATACAGATCCCAAGACACACGCAGCGGGATATTTGCACAACACAAAAGGGGACTGGTGCACTGAAGCGGTTTCCATGTGCTTTGTCTGTCATACACCACAAACGAAAGGAGTAGGATTTTGCGCTTATTGTCATCCTTAAAATTTGCAGGAATATTCGGTTTATTCCTGATGCTGTGGAATTGCTCCGAAGTCAATTCGGATTTGCTGGCCCCTGCAACTGCCGATCGCAGCTACACCGAGGATATCAAACCCATCTTTGACCGCAGCTGCATCCGCTGTCATGGTACTGAAGTGCAGAACGGTATCAATGTCGCCCTTAATCTTTCATCATATTCATCGATCCAGAATTTTATCGGTAATTCTCCCTCCGACGAGGTGGTTATCGTTCCGGGATCAGCCACTTCAAGACTGCTGATCAAATTGAGTCCCAACTCTGACGGCATGTACAAATATCTCGATGACCCTTTTGAATACGATCTGATCTATGACTGGATTGTTGAAAATGGAGCTGCCGAATGATAGATTGATCTAATATATCAGGACCTTCAAACGGCCTGCTCCTGCCCCTGCTCCTTCCTTTCGAATCTGTAATATTGACCTTACCTCCCATTTTTATAACCGGAATAGTGGACAAAATTATCAGTATAATATTCCCTTAATTATAATAATAATTTGTAAATTTACGCATAGTATTTTTTAAAATATTGTGATATCATTGAACCTGTTGATAAAAATAGAGCCTTGCTATAGG
>CAZIYQ010000141.1:0-7220 GCA_964543505.1 uncultured bacterium
TATTTAGCTGAAACCATAAAATCCTAAACACTTCTCGATGCATCATCAATTATTTAAAATCCCCCCGCTTCTGCTGACGTTTTCCCTATCCGGAGGCTATCGTGAACGTGCTGCGGTAATTCATAAAATGACGGGTTTTTCGATATTTACAGACCCTTTAAGATCTCGGAAGATTAGGTCATGGAGAATTTTCTGGTGAGGGAAAGCTCTCTCAAATTATCGGTTACCCTCTGGCCCAAAGGGAACCATCTTCTGCCCAGCAGCCGGTATCGCATCTATGGTCTGTTGAAATATCTTGACCAAAGTACAGGATTTAAATTTTTCCTGGCAGAGTGTAAAATTTCGAATCTCAAATCCCTGTGCAAATGGTTGAAATTCGTGATCCGATCGAAAGTATTTGTGTTTCAGAAACGGTATATTGATTACCCCATGTTTATCATCATGAAAATTTTCAAGGTAAAGATCATTTATGATTTTGATGATGCCTTATTTGCCAGACGGTCCTGGTCGGCCAGCAAAGGAAAAACCGATAAACACCACAAAAAAAAATTGAATCGCACTTTGCGTCTATCCCATCATGTGATTGTAAGCAATGACTATTTGAAAAAATACGCTACTAGTTTTAATAAAAATATCAGTGTCATACCGACCATGGTTCCGGTTGCCTCTGAATTAAAATCCTACCATGAACAGGGTAAACTTGTCATTGGTTGGACAGGAACGAAAGAAAATTTCATTTATTTAAAAAGTATCGAAAATGTTCTGGTATCTCTGTACGGACAGCATGGGGACAAGTTACAAATAAAGATCATCTCAAACGGATTGTATCACGCGGATTCCGAAGCGGTTCCGATTGAAAATATTCACTGGACACCGGGAAACGAGTTGAGTGAGTTATTAAGTTTTGATATTGGTATTATGCCGCTCATCGATGACGATTGGAGCAAAGGGAAGGGCATGTTTAAAGCCCTGCAAATGATGTCGGTTGGTATCCCGGTGGTGGTCTCAAAAGTTGGTGTTAATGAAAAACTCATAACTGATAATGTTAATGGATACCTTGCGGATCGTGAAGACGAGTGGATTGAAAAATTAACAAAGCTGATTGATACCTCTGATCTTAGAAAATCCATTGGTCTAAAAGGCCGGGAGTTCGTGAGACAGAGTTTTAACCCCCAAAAACATGCTGACCAGTTGACAAAAATCATTATGGATTTAGCAAACCGATGAATACTTTTGTGACAAAAAGTTTTGCTGCCGGGAATGGTGCTTCGCAATCTGCTCTGGATGTGGTACTTGCGCTTTTACAAACGGGCAATCGTATTGGAGTCATTGCCCAAAAAAAGTTCAGCTTTCCGGGGAATTTGGATGGATATGCCCTGGGAAATATAGAGACTTACAAGACTGCAGAATTTTCAGCACTCTCCCATTTGCATAAAAAACCCACTCCTCAAACAATGCTTTGGCGGATGGCCCAAAGGTTTTCGATTAATCATCGCCGGCTCGCTAAAATTGGGAGAATTAAGAATGATCTTGCTTTTGTCAACAGTTTCAGTGCTCATCGTTTTTGGGTCCCGATCTACAAAACCTTGAAGTGGCCTGGGGTTTTAATCGTCAGAGAGTCCCCTCGACATTTGGTATTAGATGAAAAGTCTTCAGCCGCGGCTGGCCCCCTTGATCACTTGAATTATTATCAAAAATTTATTTTTGTGTCTTCCAATGTAATGAAAGAATGGATCGAATTAAAGCCCGGGTTAAATGCACTCAGTACCTATATCCCAAACTGTGCACATGAAGGGGAAATTAAAGCCATCAAAAAAATTGACAAACGGGAGATAAGACATCAAGTCGGATTAAAGAATGATGCCTACAATGTCGTCTGTGTGGGCAATTTAAAGTATCGGAAGGGACAGGACGTATTAATCAATTCCATGCCGCAGCTCATTAGAGAGATCCCAGAAATCAGATTGACTCTGGTGGGTTCCCGCAGGGGGGATTTCGCGAAACAGTTAATCAAGACCTGTCGGGGGAAAAACTATGGAGACAGGGTGATCTTCCCCGGAACAAGGCGGGATGCTTTGAAATTTATATTCGCTGCAGATACCTTGGTCTTGCCGTCAAGAGCTGAGGCCCTGCCCAGAGTCATCCTTGAAGCAATGTTATTAGGAACTCCCATTGTAGCAACCTCCGTTGATGGTATTCCTGAATTAATTGATGACCATGAATCGGGAATACTTTTTAGACCGGATGATCAGGGGGGGCTTGTCGCAGGACTCAAAAAGCTTTATCAAAATCACTCTTTAGAATCGAAATTGGCCCAAAATGCCGAACAAAAATATTGGGCTAACTTTTCCAGAGCTCTGCAAATTGAACGCTATCAGAAATTTTTACGAGAAAATTCTGTTTCATGAAGTTATGGTCATCATTTAAATTAATAAATTACAGTCCTGTCAGACTGAAAAATGGGATTGATTGAGCATTCCCACAATCAAATCAGGAGAAAGATATAGCAGAATATGAGAGCAATTATTTTGGCAGCCGGGATCGGATCAAGATTGGGGAAACCCCAACCCAAACCTTTGACCCAACTGGCCAATGGAGAGATCATCCTGGGGCGACAGATAGACCGCCTTTCCCAGTTTATGACGATTGACGACATCATCATCATTGTCGGCTATAAAAAAGATCTCATCATGGAGAAATTTCCCCGACTTACTTTCGTCTATAATAATTTTTATGACACGACGAATACAGCTTCCAGCCTGCTGGCGGGACTGCGAAAAGTAAAAAATGAAGATGTGCTCTGGCTCAATGGCGATGTGGTCTTTGAACAGGAAGCCCTGGAGCGCATATTCGCAGCGCGTGAGTCCAGTGTGGCGGTAAATACCAGCTCAGTGGGTGAAGAAGAAATCAAATACACCTTGAACGAAAAGGGCGCTATTCAGGAATTATCAAAAACTGTGGCAGATGGTCTTGGCGAAGCCGTCGGCATCAATCTCATCAAAGCTCAGGATTTACCGCTTTTGATTGAAGGTCTGGAAGCCTGCTCATTGAACGACTATTTTGAAAGGGGTATTGAGATCGCAGCACAAAAAGGTTTGAAGATGTACCCGGTGTACATCAATAATCTGCTCTGTATGGAAATTGATTTTGAAGAAGACCTGAATAAAGTCAACGATCAACTGTGAGGTCACTTTTTAAATGATCAAACCCTGGCTTCTCATTGATAGGTTGCATGGATGAGTAAAATACTGGTCTTGGGGAATGGTGAGTCCGTCTTAAAAGACGAACTGGGTACAGTGATTGACAACTATCCCACTGTGGGTCGTGTGAACAATTATACTACCAAAGGATTTGAGAAATACATCGGCTCGAAAACGGATATCTGGTTCAACGGTGCCAATCAGGCTTTAAAAAAACGCAGGGAAAAGCCGAAGCGGATCGTGGTGTTGATCCCACCGTCTGAGCTGATCCGTAAGGGTGAAAAAATTCACCCTCGCATTCGTAAGCGTCTGCAGATCCCGGCAGGCCGCTACGAACTGGTACCGCTGTATACGATGAAAATATTTGCTCAATCAAGCGGGGTCAGCCGACCAACGACGGGCCTGGCGGCAATTCTTTGGGCTCTGGAAAATTACGATGAAGTCGTCATCCACGGGTTTGATTTTTTTCTTTCCTCAAAAGGTCATTATAATGATTCCATTATCACGCGTTGGCTGATTGCAAGTGGTCTTATGAAAAAGGCGAAAAACCACGATCTTTTCGGTGAAAAAAACTATGTAAGGTCGCTGCATCAATCGGAAAAGTTGAAATTGCTCACCGAGCTGGCTGGTGACAAATCCTCTCAATAGTTCTGGTGGTGCTATGTGACCCATGCAGAAAAAACTCGACCGATACTCTAAAAAAGCTCTAAACTCCCTCAAACAAAACGTGCCAATCCATTCGTTTGATATTCACATAATGACCTTTAACAAAGAGAGCTGGCTGATACAAATATGAAGACCATCGCATTTATACCGGCCCGGGGAGGCAGCAAGGGAATACCCGGGAAAAACATCAAGGAGTTTGCAGGCAAACCACTCATTGTTCACAGCATTGAACAGGCTCTGGCCACACCGCTTATCGATGAGGTCATTCTATCCACGGATGATGCTGAAATTACACGGATCGCACAGGATGCAGGAGCTCGGGTGATCCGGCGTCCGGCAGAAATTTCCGGAGATGAAGCCTCTACAGAAAGCGCTATTGAACATGCCATTAAACTCCTCAACAAAGAAGATAAGCCACCGGATATTCTGGTTTTCCTGCAGGCCACCAGCCCGTTGCGACCACTGGAAGCCCTCACCGAAGCTCTGGAGAAGTTCATTTTGAATCGCTATGACTCCCTTGTGGCATTGTCTCCGACCCACCGCTTTCACTGGAACATTGATCGGGAGAATGCCGTCCCGCTCTATGATTTTATGAACCGTCCACGGCGGCAGGATATCAAACCTGAAGATGCCACCTATGTTGAGACAGGGTCTTTTTATATTTTCACGCGTCGTCATTTTGAAGCCACCGGCAATCGACTGGGCGGCGATATCGGCTATTACCTTCTGTCGGAAGAGTACAGCTATGAAATTGATACGATGACCGATTTTCTCCTGTTGGAAGCCATCCAGCGTACACTCACCGATTAAGAATGCCCGCCCTTCGCCTGAAATTACCGGCGCCGTTTTATGGTACTGTCGCCAGTTTTATTGGCATCCTGCTTCTGATGGATCTCTGGCGATTGATCTTTCTGTTAAGCCAGTGGCCGGTACTGGTAAGTGCGCATTGGATTGAATATCTGCAAGCATTCTGGGTCGGGTTCCCCCTTGATGCGGTGATTGCAGGATATCTGGTTCTCCCGGTTTTTTTCACCAGTTACTGGCCAAAGATCGGTTGGGAATCAAGCCTCTATCGTCATTTTTATTCCGGGTATATGGTCCTTGTTTTTGCAGTTCTATGCTTTGTGGAACTTGGAGATATTGCCTTTTTCAATGAATTTGGCACTCATGTCAATCTGCTGGCGGTGCAGCACAATGCAACCCAGCAGGATACACTCCTCTATATCTGGCGCAATTATCCCGTCATTGGGTATCTGTCAGCCATTGGGCTCACGACCTTCCTTTTTACATTTTTGCTGAAAAAAACGTTGAACAAAATCCCCCAACACACCAGTACCTGGAAATCCATCACCGGAAGCATTGTGATCAGTGTAGTTTTGCTGTTTACAGCTTTGCGAGGTGGTTGGCAGGAGAGACCCGTGGACTGGGGTAAAGCCATGTTCAGCACAAACGAGATGGCTAATCAGATTGCCCTGAACCCCTTGTTTTTCCTGGGACGATCGATCCTCGAACTGGCCTCAGAAAAGAATCTAGGTTCGTTGATGTCCTTTTATGATCTCCCCGAGGCTGTTGATGTCACCAGACATTTACTGAGTGGACCTCAAGTGCGATTCACGGACGATTCGACCCTCACCAGAGTCGTCCTATCCGATAGAAAACCCATAAAACCCAATATCATGCTGGTGGTCATGGAATCGCAGGTTGGTGAATTCTGTGGGTTTATTAATCCTGAAATGAAAAGGGTCACACCGAATCTGGATACGCTCGCTGTCCATGGGATCAGCTTCACACATTGCATCGCCAACGGCAAGCGCTCGGCCTACGGAATCAGTTCGCTACAGTGTTCATGGCCTGTATTGCCCGGCTTTCCACTCATTTCGCAGATCGAATCTGCCGGAAAGATCATGACGGCCGGCAGTCTGTTTAAGAATTTGGGATATGAGACCTGCTTTTTATACGGTGGTGATGCGGATTTCGACAATATGAAAGGTTTTTTAATCGCCAATGGTACAGACCGTATCATCGAACGGGATGCGTTCCCGGCTTTTACACCGGGCACCACCTGGGGAGTCTTCGATCATTTTGTTTTTAAAAAAGCGCTCGCTCTGCTGGATAATGCCGAAGCCCCTCTCTTCCTGACTCTTTTCACAACCACCAACC
The DNA here is from genome assembly GCA_964543505.1 of uncultured bacterium. Lineage (GTDB taxonomy): Bacteria > Fidelibacterota > Marinisomatia > SCGC-AAA003-L08 > JACNLC01 > JAADGM01. The sequence goes on from CAZIYQ010000141.1 coordinate 6,027, forward strand.
ATCAGCCCTTCGAGATCCCGGCCGATTATGAAACGATCATTCCACAATTCCCGGATGCTACTTACCGCGACGGTAAACCCCTGCGGACAATGGCCTACGTGGACAGGGTCATCGGTGAATTCATGGACAAGGCCGGAGATCACGCCTGGTTTGACAACACCATCTTCATTTTCATCTCCGATCACGGTTTGTCGGTGCACCGGGATATGTTCGAAGACCCACGCAATGCCAATATTCCTTTTCTGATCTATGCCCCCGGAATTCTCGAAGCTCCCCAAGAGATTACCGCCGTGGTAAGTCAGGTAGATGTCCTGCCGATGACGCTTTCTCTCATTGGATATTCCAAACCCTATGAATTTTTTGGCCGGAATGCCCTTGAGGGGGGACCGGGCTTCGCCTGCCGCGTAGTGAACGACCATGTATTGTGGTTTGAAAAAGATTTGATTTATGAAGAGAACCTGGGGCAGAATAACACACTTTATCAGACTGAAACTCTCTATCAGCAGCCCTACCGAAAAGTGCCTGAATCTGATGAACGATTTGCCACTGTGCAGAAACGATGCAGGGCTTATCTCGAATCAGCTTTTTTTCTGTTCAAGAATCGGAACTGATCAAGACTAGGACAACCCAAAATTTTTGAATTTTTGCAACTTGGGAAATCATGGTTTATTATAACCGCATTAGAATTAATTTTAAGACGATCATAAAGGGTTATTTAATGAATTTGAGGAGAAAACTAAAGTGAGTACCATACAGATTGGCGGCAGGATCGTTGGAGATGGATATCTTACGCTGGTAATTGCCGAGATTGGTATCAATCATCAGGGAGATGTGCAGATTGCCAAACAGCTGATCCAGAAAGCCAAAGAATGCGGCGCGGATGCAGTTAAATTCCAAAAAAGAACCATCTCCCGCATTTTGACCCGCGAAGGGCTTGACGCACCCTACGAAAACCCCAATAGTTTCGGTCGGACCTATGGCGAACATAAAGTTGCCTTGGAATTATCCGAAAGTGATTATGCCGAATTACAAAAACTCGCCAATAAAATGGGGCTTCTGTTCATCGCCTCCGGCTGGGATGAACAGAGTATTGACTTTCTCGATGCACTGGGTGTTCCCTTTTTCAAAATGGCATCAGCCGATCTCACCAATCACCCCTTGCTTGAGTACACAGCCAAAAAAGGGAAACCGATG
>CAZIYQ010000142.1:0-7099 GCA_964543505.1 uncultured bacterium
AGAGATCATCCAGTTCTTCTTCCAGCTCCCACAGATGGACTTTTTTACGATTTCGCCTGCGCATGAGATAATAACCGGCGATGAGAATGAGCGGCAGAAAAACGAAGAGCATGTTAGAGGTTCGCAGCAGAAACATCCACTGATAATTGTCTTTGAGGTAGAGCTCGTATTTTTCCTGAAAATCGAGTAGCTCGTCATCCGTAACCTGTTTAAAAACCTCATTAAAATTCACAGAGCCCAAGGGGCTCGCACGCATGAAATCCAGAATATCCCGGTGAACGTTATCACCATAATAATAGATCATGGCATAGACCGCGGCAGCCGATTGCCCGTAAGCCTGATTTACCTCCCAGTTGTGCAGCGAAGACATTGCTTTCAGTCTGTTCAGCGGGATTAGTTCCCGGCTCCAGCGGGCTTGTGAGATCTTGACTTTTTGCACCAGGGTCATCTCACGGGATTCGTGCATGGCCATGCCTTCGATGTACCAGGCCGGTGACGAGTTGAAATTTGGGATACGATGCAAATAGAGGTGGTTCAATTCATGGATTACCACTTCCCGAAAGCGCCCCATTCCCACGTCTGAAATTGCCGGAGAGAGGATGCTGATGCGGTGAGCCCGGCTTTGGGCTACGGCAACACTCCATTCAGGAGCAAATCCCCGGGTCATCTGGTTGAATTCGGCCGCAGATGCTGCCACAAGCACCTCAAAATCATGGGGCGGAACGCTCCCGTAGACTTCTGACATCGACAGGATCTGCCCGGAGATCAACTCCCGCAGATCGGCGATGGCATCCGCATTATCGCTTACAAACTGCAGAGTACATGTCCCCATTTTTGTAGGGAAGGTCACTGCCGGGGCAAGCGCGCAAAAGAGTAGTATGGTCGGTAAAATTTTCATAACATCGACATCGGGTCAACATCAATTTGAATGCGCACACCTTTAACAGGGCTTTCGAACCACCTTTTCCCCGGTACGGCTTCAATCTGCCGATGCAGACTGCCGGGCTGTTCGCGATGGGACTTGATGATCAGGTGCTGCCGCCACTGTCCTGCGATTCTCTCGATAGGCGCCGCCACGGGCCCCAGTACGGTGAGTCCTTTTCCGGTTTGGAGTTTTATTTTAATCTCATGTGCTTTCTGAATAACGTTTTTTTTATCTTTCCCTGTGAAAAGCAAGCGGGTCAGGCGTGAAAACGGCGGGTAAAATAGCTCATTCCGCTGGGCCAGGGCAATATTATAAAATTTTTTAATGTCTAACCGTGCCGCAGTCTGGATGTAAGGATCTTTGGGGTTATAAGTCTGGATGATTGCAAGTCCCGGTTTTTGGTGCCGCCCTGCCCTGCCGGCTACCTGATAGATGAGTTGAAAGACTCGCTCTCCGGCTCTGAAATCCGGTAGGAACAAGCCTGAGTCCGCATTGATGACACCTACAAGCGTCACATTCCCGAAGTCTAGACCCTTGGCGATCATCTGGGTACCAAGCAGAATGTCTGCCTGATGTTGACCAAACTTTTCCAGAATTTTGTGATGGCCGCCTCGGCGCCGCACCGTATCAACATCCATACGGATCACCCTTGCCTCTGGCAGCAACCGTGCCAGTTCATCCTCGACTTTTTGAGTCCCGGTCCCCACCAATTCCAGATCCGGCTTACTGCACATGGGACAGATATTGAGAGGGGGTTCAGTTGCTTGGCAATAGTGGCACAAGAGATGGTTACCCACCCGATGGTAGGTGAAAGCAACCGCACAGTTCGGGCATTGATGGATGTAGCCGCAATTACGACATTGTTGAATCAGGGCATAGCCGCGGCGATTCAGCATCAGGATGATCTGCTCTTGTTTGTCCAGCTTCTGCTGCATTTCATCGAGGAGGACCCGGCTGAAAATTTGCTGAAAATCCTTGGTTTCCCTGCGCTCCTCTGTCATATCCAGCAGGCGAATGCGAGGATTGACCGCCACACCAAATCTCTTGGTGAGTTCCAACACCTGCAGGCGGCCCATGAGACCATTGTAATAGGATTCCAACGCAGGTGTTGCGCTGGTCAGCAGAACGGTTGCCCCGGCAAATTTTCCCCGAATGAGGGCCACATCTTTTGCGTTGTAGCGTGGTGAGGGATTTTCCTGTTTGTAAGAGGACTCCTGTTCTTCGTCAATGATGATCAGACCGGGGCTCTTTAGGGGTGTAAAGATAGCGCTCCGAGCCCCCACAACGACGGAGTAATTGCCGGATTTCAGTTGCTGCCAGGTCCATCCCTTTTCAGCCCGGGTCATTCCGCTGTGCCATAGGGCCACACGACTGCCGAAAGCATGTCGGAAGCGCTTGGCAACCTGGGGGGTCAGGGCGATCTCAGGGACCAGCACCAATACGGATTTACCCAGTTCCACCGCCTGCTGGGCCAGTTTCAAATAGACCTCTGTTTTGCCGCTGCCGGTAACACCCTTGAGCAAAAACGGCGACAGGTTGTTGCTTGAGAGAGTGGGACCGATGACATCATAAACCTGCTGCTGTTCTTCGTTGAGAACAATATTGCCAGGATTCCCGGGACTCATCATTTCGAAAGGGTCGTGGATGCGCGGCTGCCGCAAGAGAGATACCAGTTGTTTCTGTTCCAGCTTTTTGCAAATTGAGGCAGGGGAACTGGCACAATCCTTTAGCGAGGAGACTTTTACAGGTTCATCAACCATGGCGAGGGCCTGCAAGAGGATCTTCTGTGCTTTGGCTCTCACGGGATAGTCCTCCATTGCCCTCCGTCCCTTATCAGTGATGCGGACGTAGGTTTCCATTTGCGGTAGGTACTCTTCTAAAAAGGTTTGGGGAATGGCTGCTTTCAGCACCAACCCCATGGGGGCGAGATAGTAGCTGCTGATCCACTCGAAAGTCTGCCAGAGCTCTTTTGCAATGAAGAAGTTTGGGTCATGCAGTGAGCTGATGGTTTTTAGGGCACCGGAATATCGGGCTTCTGCAGAGATTTTTGTCACATAGCCCACACGCTCAATTTTCCGAAAGGGTGTTTTAACACAGACACCTGGGCGGATGTCCTTTTTGAGTGCATCCGGAACTTCATAGGTGAAGCTGTCAAAGCGTGAGAGTGGGAATGTTACTTCGGCAAACATTACTTAAAATTACGGCGAAAAGCACTATGCGGATATAGATTTGAGATCAGTAAAGCAACATTTTATAAGCTATAAAGCAGCAAGCCCTGACAGCAGTGCAACGCAATCAATGGTTGTGGTCACACTTGTTGAAACGCTATGACCATTCCAGTCGGCACACCAGCACAAGGGGTTTTCCTGTATGGCCTGTTGGAAACATTCATCATTGGATGGATAGGGCATATCAACGCAGACATTTTGAACCAGCCTGCAATCCCTGAACTCTCCCACGCAAATATTATCCCATGCTTCATCTCAGCAGTAAATGTAGCGTGTCGGAGCCTTCCGGAACAGACTCTTACAACAATCATTACAATTTAAATTTATTGATAAGTTAAAAAACACTTGTAAGTTATATTCATCCAGTTGCTATATTACGACTAATATATAGACAGTCAAATGTTTAGAACATATTCACATTGATTTACTGATAAATAAAAAACGGAGGAGAAAAGATGAGACAAATTAAAACACTTTTTGCATCAATTGTTTTGCTGATATCAGCGTTGTCAGCCGGTACGGTTTCAGGAACGGTAACGGGTGAAGCAGGGCAAGAATTGGCGGGTGCAAATGTAACAATTGAAGGGACAAGCCATGGCACTGCCACCGATTCAAATGGTAACTATACCATTCTATCGGTAGAGTCCGGCACTTATACAATTACGGCCTCTTACATTGGTTACGAGCCTGCAAGTCAAACCATAAAACTTGAACGGGGCAAGGCAATCGTGAATTTTTCACTTTCGGTGAGCGCAGTTAATGTGCAAGCTGTTTCTGTGATTGGGTCTCGGTTTGCTCATACTGCCGAAGAACAGGCTGTTCCTGTGGATGTTTTCACTGCAGTTGAAATTCGCGAAGCGGGTTTTACTGAGACGGCCCAGATCATTCAGGCACTGGCACCTTCATTTAATATGCCCAGAACCAGTATTACAGATGGTTCTGACACAGTTCGCCCCATGACATTGCGCGGATTGAGTTCAGGGCAGGTCTTGGTGCTGGTAAACGGTAAAAGGCGTCATACAACGGCACTAGTGCATGTGAACAACAGTCCCAGTCGTGGTGACACAGGCGTTGATCTGAATGCAATTCCATCAGTGGCCATCGAACGAATTGAAGTCCTTAGGGATGGTGCTGCAGCACAGTATGGGTCGGATGCCATTGCCGGCGTCATAAACATCATTCTAAAATCCAGTGACAATGGCGGTTCGTTCAGCTACTATGCTGGTCAAAACAATCATGTAATCGATGCACTGCCAAATGGATATGATGTTTATGGCTTTAAATATGGAACTGAAGATACTCCCTATACATGGAATCCTACCACAGAGACCAGTTACTCAAGAGATGCCGATGGGAATCCTCATGCTGTAGTTACTGACAGCAAGGATTACACAACGAATGACGGTCAGGTTCTTCAAGTACAGATGACCAGGGGATTTAAACTGGGAACATCAGGTTCTCTACTAATTGCTGGGGAATACCGAGGTCGCGGGGATGCCAACCGTGTTGGCGTAGAAGGTGAACAGTATTACGAACCCAATTCTGATTTCTGGAGTAATGACGAAGCTGAATCACAACGTCTGCAACCTGGAAGTAACTGGTATATCGATCCTTTCCGAATGCAGTGGGGAGACATGGCACAACAGAATGCCGGAGTCATGTTCAATGCTGAGTTGCCTTCAACGGATAAAAACTATTATGCCTTTGGGGGTTACACTCTCCGTAAGGGGGACACAGGTTGCTACACCCGTCAGCCGGATCAGCCAAACAAGGTCTGGCTAAGCGCTAACCCAACAGGTTTTGTGCCTCACATCCAGCCACTTGTGTCAGATCTTTCTCTATCAATGGGAGTCAAGGGTGTCCACGGTCAATGGGCTTATGATCTCAGTAATGTATATGGGAAGAATGATTTTCATTTCTTCATGAATAGCACAAATGCATCCTTTGGCCCTGAAGCTTTGCGCGAGTACAATATTGGCGGATTCTGGTTCGATCAAAATACAACTAATCTGGATGCTACTACTACCATGGGCAAAATCAACTTAGCCGTGGGGCTCGAAAGGCGCAAGGAATCCTACCGGATCTATGCGGGTGACAATGAATCTTTCACAAACGGACAGGCTGGCCCCAACTCCGCTGGTTGGGACTCTGTAGATGAGAATGGAGATCCCGTCAATGAAAACACAGCAGACGGGAGTGGTGGCTGTCAGTGTTTCAGCGGTTTCAAGCCATCCAATGAGGCCGCCACCCGCAATGCTAATCGTAGTGTATTTGGTGCCTATGCTGATGCAGAATATGAACTGATGACCAATCTAAGGCTGGGTCTTGCCGGCCGTTTTGAAAATTACAAAGACGACCAGCACAAATGGAATAATTTCAGCACAAAGCTGACTGCCCGCTATAAAGTAACAGATGGGTTCATTCTAAGAGGTGGTTTTAGTACTGGCTTCCGTGCTCCTGCTTTGGCACAGGCATACCAGGCTAAAATAGCAACGAATTTCCTACCGGATCCGATTACCGGTGAGACGGTTGCCTTTGAAGTTGGAACATTTCCGACCAGCCATCCTTTTTCTCAAGCATTGGGTGCTGAAGATTTAAAACCCGAAACATCGACAAATCTGAGTGCAGGAACCTCGGTTAACCTCGGTGGTTTACAGGTCAATGTTGATTTTTACAATGTCAACATCAAAGATCGTATCGTGCTGACTGGAACATTTGAGGCGAAGACAATTGCTGATGGCGGAAATGATTTGACCCAAACCGTGTACGATTTATTACAGGCATCCGGTGAGACCAATGCCACGGGCGGCCGCTTCTTTACCAATGCGGTGGACACCAAAACCAATGGAATTGATATTACGGCGGCTTATAATGTTGATATGGGTTCTCTGGGAAATGTTGACCTGACCCTTGGATACAATAAAACAAAAACAACGGTTGAAGAAATACGTGTTCCCACTGGTCTTTCTGATCCCACAATTCTTGAGCTTGCACAGACCAAAACCTTTGACAATCGAGAGCGCAGAACCATGGAGACCGCACAACCAGAAGACAATCTAATACTCACCGCTAGGTGGTCTTCTAATAGTCCGATAGGGCTCTCTGGAACTGTACATCGGTTTGGTAGATTCAGTAGCCGTTATGAATTTGACAAGGGAACCCCGGAAGAGAGGCCACAATGGTTCTCTGCAAAAACAATCATTGATCTAGAATTCACCTATGATCTGAGTGCGATTACTTTGGGGGTGGGAAGTAAAAATATAACGGATGAAATGCCGGATAAGATCCTAATGCCCGGGCGGGCAAATGACGGTGCTTTCGTCTATCCTAATTTCTCACCCAATGGAATGAATGGTCGATTTTTCTTCATTAAAATGGATTATAATTTTTAAGAGAACACCACAATAATATAGATACCAACGGTGGTGAAATATTAGGTTACAAAGTCGAGGGTGTATAGTGTTATCAATGTAAATCATGTATTAATGATTCCATTCAACTTGGAGTACCAGTGCAGAATCCCCACCGGAATGGTGGGGATTCTGCACTTGACGACACAGATAAAGTTCGCAGGGTAAGACAAGGCGGCAGGGTTTCAAGGATGATCCCCAGCATACAGACAATATCAGAGACGTTTACAAATCCATCCTGATTGATATCGCCCGGTATATCATTGCAGAGACTGGTGACAAAGCAAAAGAATGCTGCGAGACGGTGATCAAAAACGTCGGCTGCGGCTGCAATGAATCCGAGTCAAAAGACGATAAAAAAGATTAGCAGTAATGTCTTTGGAAAACCGGTCGGAAAATTCAATTTTCCGACCGGTAATATTTGTAAACCACCTTCATATTTTACATACCAATAGCGAGAGTTTTCCCCGTTTTGTGAGGATTCACATTCTCGCCCCAGGTGACTACACGATCTTAACTGCTTATATCGAAGTTAA
>CAZIYQ010000143.1:0-7074 GCA_964543505.1 uncultured bacterium
CGCAGCGCACGAAATCTCAAATAAATTGACAGCTGTGCTTGGATATTCTGAACTGGCCTTGATCAAAATAGATCCAACTGAAAAAGCCTACAGTTATATCGAGACCGTTCGAAAAAGTGCAAAAAACACGCTCATGACCGTCCACGAACTGAAAAAGGTATATGCTCTGCAAGACTACTCCCCGATGGTCATCGACCTCACAGATTTAATGAATACAGAAGTCCTCCGCCTTAGAAAAAGAATTTCCAGTAAAATACAGATCGATTTTTCGTATCCTAAAAGTGTTAAATGTACTATTTTCAGTGATCATAAAGCTTTGAAATATACTTTAGATGAGCTCGTCGCAAATGCTCTCGATGCTATCTCTGCCGGTGGTAAACTCTCGCTCATCGTTGAATCCAAAACGCTCCAATACAATAACGAGCAAGAGCTAGTCCCCGGGAAATATGTTGTTTTGCACATTTCCGATTCAGGCCCCGGCATTCCGAATAATCAAAGAGACCAGATATTTGACCCTTTTTTTTCAACTAAAGAATTATCGATTGTTGACGGGATCGGGTTGTCCCTGGTGGAAAGAACCATGCATCTTACAAGGGGCGGTGTATATCTTACAAATTCCGATAACGGTAGCACAAAGTTTTCCCTGTACTTTCCCTCTTTCAAATAAAATGAAGGCAACTGTAAGTTAAATCATGACCGGTTTGACTGATTCTGCTGCCACCTCTGCTTTGCTCTCCGAATTGAAAACGCAACTGTCTGTTAATGCAAAGCCTGATTATGCCCTGCGCCAACAGTCCTACATGAAATCTGACATGCCTTATTGGGGAGTAAATTCTCCTTTGCGCAAAACAATTGAAGCCAAAGTTTTTAAAAAGTTCCCCCCTGCTAATAATGCAATGTACCGATGTTTCATTTCTGCACTTTTTAACAGCGCGGAACATCGAGAGGAATGGTACTGTGCAGTGGATTATGCGGTAAAATATAAGAAATTTATTTCAAACGACAATATCGATCTCTATTTATACCTTGTTCAACGAGCCCAATGGTGGGATATCGTGGATGGAGTCGCCATGTGGCTCATCGGTAGAGCTTTAAAAGGTGCTGTCAAATTATCTCCGTATCTGAAAGAGTGGATCGGCTCTGATAATCTCTGGGTTCGACGAACAGCACTGCTCACTCAACTCCAATACAAAAAGGATACTGACTTCGATCTTCTGCGTGAATTGATCCATGAAGTCACCCATGAGAAAGAATTTTTTATCCGGAAAGCCATTGGCTGGGTCTTACGCCAATATTCCTACAGTAACCCCGAAGCAGTTCTTCAATATGTCAGTAAACATGAAACCGAATTATCCAAACTTTCAGTGACTGAAGCCCTCAAAGGGTTAAAACGTAAAGGTATCCTTGCTTAGATTCCAGCACATGCGAATATTGAATGGGATTGCAATTATCTCTGCAACACTTCTGCTTTGTACCAATTGTGGTTATATGTCCGCTTACGGAAGGGCAGGCCACCGTGCCCGCAACGCTTTCAGCGCTGGTGATTATGATCTTTCCGTGAAAGAATCAGTTACCGCATTGGTCATCAATAACGAATATCAAGAAGCCCGGGAAATTCTCCAAAAAGCATTCCCTGTAGCAATCTCCAGACATGACGACAATATCAGAAAACTTAAAGCAAGCCAAGATGAATTTAAATGGGATGCCATCACTGTAGAATACGAAAAACTACACGAACTCGTCAATTTGATGAATCAATTAGGGGAACAGGATAAAATAAATCTATTACAAAAAACAGAAATTGAAGATTACACTTCACTGATCAACAGCTCGCTTGAAAATTCTGCTGAAGCCCATTATCAGGCTGGATTTCTATTCAACCGCAGACGCACAAAAGAGGATTTTCAGAAAGCTGCTATTCAATTTAAAACTGCCGATCAAATCCTACCGGGCTACAAGGATGCTGATGAGCTTTATGAACAAAATCGTCAAAAAGGGATATTGGTCATTGCCGTATCACCATTCGAAAATAAAAGTGGAAAACCCAATTTCGGAGATATCGGTGAAACCCTTGTCACCGAACTGATTGCAGATCTTATGAGTGATGAAAGGGTCAATGAATTCATCCAGATCGTTCGTCGTGATAAATTAGAGCTCGTGGTCAATGAACAACAGCTTTCTGAATCAGGAATTGCAGGCCCCGGTTCACTCGAACTGGGAAACATCCTCGAGGCACAACAGATTATCAGCGGAACCATAACCCAGATAACAGTCTCTCACCCGAATCATAGCAAATCTACAAAACGGCTAAAAAAGTCTGTTGTTGTAGATAAAGTATCGGTTATCGGAGACGAAGGCAAAAAACATATTCGCAAGATATATGGCGATGTACGTGCCAAAGCAATTTTAAATGAAGTTACCGCCGGGGCTAAAATACTGGCAAACTACAGTCTTATCGATCTTGAGACCGGACAAATCCTGCACACTGAAAATATATCAGGGGACTGGAAATTTTATAACTCCTGGGCAACTTTCACAGGCGACGAGCGAGCTCTGGATTCCAGGACTGCCTCTCTTTGCAGAAAAAAACAAATCCCCATCCCTTCCAAGGAAGAGATGGTTGCTTTAGCCATCAATAATCTGCAGGGTAACTTGTCGGCATCATTAAAAACCGTATTGCAGACAGAACAATAATCGGTTTCTGTTACTCACAAAGCTCAAAAAGAGAAAGAGAATCCGAAACCTAAAGATGTGTAAAAATATTCCTGCTTATAAACATCACCATCGCCCCAAAGCCAACCTATCTCATAATGCAGCAAAGAGGATTGTTTCCTCAAGGCAAGGCCTTTGTAATCCCAATTGGGTGAGTTTCCGTTGGCGTCCGGGGATCTGCTGAACATATTGGTGCTCCCCAACAAAAAATTCACGGTTGCTTTGCTGGTTCCCAATCCAAGTCGTAACTGACTGCCTGCAATCCCTGATCCGGGATTCTCCACAATTTGCGAGAGATCTATTTTCCCGGAAATTTCATCCGCAAAACCTTTGGAATATTCAAGCTGGAGAAAGTGATACTGCAGGTTTATCTGATAATTTAACAGAGCCGGGTATCCTAGAGAAACACCAACCCCAATTTTAAACACAGACGATTGACCTGATGATTCGTTGTTTGAATAGGAGTCATCCTTTTTAATGAGTTCATAGGGAAAAGATGCTTTCCCATTTTCCCCAACTCGAATCAGATCTCTGACCTCCTCGAAACCTCGAGCGACGATCTTCACATCATATTCTCCGGAGGGCAAGTCAACTACTTTTCCCGACCCGCTGATCTTGCCAATATATTTTTCGGAAATATACAATTTACTCTGGGCAGAGCCCGGAATAGTCCGGAATAGAACCGGTATCTTTTTTTCCTGAAGGTTCACGATGCGGTCAATTGTCGGTTTTTCTACCGAGAACTTAACAGAATAGTCCTGATAATTATTTTTTGTAACCACCAGATCATGCTCTCCATAGATTAAGGACATTTGCAGCGGGGAGTCCCCTTTGTAAGAGCCGTCAAGCCAAACCTCTGCCCCATTTGGAAATGTAGTTAAGTTAAACTTCCCAACCTTCGCAGGCAGATCAATATTTCGGTAGAGGGTATCCCCTATTCCAATTTCGAATTGCCTTATAATGGTTTCATGACCGTCAGCGAAAATTGTCAATTGGTGAAACCCAGCCTGCAAAGGTAGATTAATAAGAGGCACTGAATAAAGTGTCGTATCGGCATCAATACTGATGTTAGCTCCAATGGTGCCGCTCGTAAAATTCAAATAAGCGACGCGGGAGGAATCAGTTATGCCCGCCGAAGTGGGCAATTCCTCATCTTGAAGTTCAACACCGGTCAATTGTTCGACAATTTGACGAACCCCTGTAAAATACAAATCCGTCAAGCCCTTGGTCGTAGGATATTCTGCTACTGCCAAAATCTCACCGCTGGTAACGCTGAATTTCTGTGCTGATAGTACGAGGACATCCCCCATCTCACTCACTGCACCTCCAACCATAATTGAGGCACCCAGGAGTTGTCCGATCAAAACAGCACATTGTGAATCGACGCAACCCGAAGCAGATTGAAAACGCTGTTCTTTGAGTATCTCATCCCGCTGTGAGATGCTGATGACATTAAAGAGCTGCGTTTGCACCAGTAAATATTCGATACGGTCCGTGATGGTTTTTATCTGATCGGGGGTCACGGTAGTCGTGCGATTATCCAAATCCAGTACAGAAATACGAGTTGTTCCCTGCCCCTGAAGTAAAAAGATAAGCAGGATGAGGGTAATCAGTTTTTGAGGCAGGTGACTCATTTTGTTGTCAACTAATTTGATGAACTCAATGAACTGATCAAACCAATAATCAAAATCTGTGGTTGCACCATCTCAATGACTCAATGTCTCTGCAATCTGTGGCAGAATTTCATCGTAAATTTTCTCAGATAATTTCTTGAGAGCATCCTTCCCTGCATCATCAAATGAATTATAGCTGATGCCGGCCACATTGTTTATTGATCGCTGAAGTAATTCCCTGCGGCTGTCAGGGTCAATTATTGTCAGAGTACCGTCGGCCGAGGCCTGGTACACCAATTGACCGTAATATTCCGATGGTTGCGGATTCCTGCGGGTGCAGGAGACGCGAGTATTCATTACGATATCCGCTTCAGTTTCATCTGTGAAAACAGCATTAAATTGTTCTTTGAAGTATTTTTTAATAGCAGGTTCCACGTAAGGGTTAGAACTTTCATGCCCTAAGTTCAGCTCTTCACTGACAAATTGGATTTTCAAACCCCGAACCGCTACCGAGATATCCGCCTGTGCAATGGAAGGAATCCCGACTCTGCCAAGCACCGCTGGAATTAATTCGTCTGAATCCACAGATATGTGGTAAATATGCACCCCTGACTCTCTGATTACATCCGGAGCGAACCGGGCACTGCCATCAGCAATACTCATAAAGGAATAATCAGAGACAGTGTTTACATCATTCGCAATAAGGGGGATTCCCTGCAGAGGGTTACCTGTAACTTGATCAAAACAAGTAAGGGTTAATCCATTTTTAATTGGCAATCCTGCGATGACATCGACAGCATTGGACTCTGGCTTAACAGCGATTTGATTGAAATATTCCAGTATTTTGCCGTTAATATAGGAATACAAGTTTATTTCATTCCCCGAATCAGGAGGATAGATCACGCGGAGGTCCTCATCCATATAATCAACAATTTGCTTCAGGGCATCCGTCAGGAGAACAAAGGTGTTTTTGGAGAAGTCCTGTCGGCTCAAATCCAGAAGGTCTAACGCTTTCTGAATGGCGGCCTGTCGTTTCGAGTCCACGAGAGAAAAATATCTATCTTTTGAAAGCCTCGCCTGGACATAGAACAGTGACTCAACTTGCTGTGTTTTAAGTATCTCAATTTCTGGTAAGGAAGCCGTTAGCCTGGCATTTATTATGGAGTTTGTATACTCGACGGGATTGTAATTTTGTTCTGTTATCACGCGAGTAAAGGAGGAGGATATTTCAACAGAGATTTGAGAAGCAATTTCGTTGAAGGCCGCTTCACGGGCACTTTGGCGACTTTCACCTGTACCGACTCCGTACCAAAAAATAGAATTGCTGACACTTTCCTCTACCCAATCCGGTGTTGCTAAAGGCGGTCTCGTACAGAGAGAGAATAAAAGTAAGGGTATGATAATCGGTAGTTGTCGCATAAATATTTGAATTATTTTCCAGTTCCTTGTTGCGAACAAATTTAAGGAACTCACAAGCTGTTATCGTAGTGATTTATTTCTTCATCGTATTGACTTGCAGGGGTAAATCGATGGACGATATCAACGAAATATAAGTGAATTTAAGGTGTTAATTCGATTTGAAGCCGGAATTCATTTCTTAATTTTTTTACTCAATTCCTCTGATAATGCCTGCATAAAACCGTAATAAAAGGGTTGTCCTTTGAGTAGTGCACCCGGATATGATTTTATAATGTTACCATCTCTTCCGATCAAAAATGAGGTGGGGACTGCATTGATACCACCATATTGGGCTGTGATTTTCCCAAGCTCATTGGGCGAGCCATAGAGTACAGGATAATCAACCTGGTATGATTTAATAAAGTTGGTCAAAGCCTTCTTCTGATCAGAGACTGAAATCCCGAGAATCGTGAGGCCGTCATCTTTGTATTTGTTGTATAAGTCGTTAAAATCAGGAATTTCCATGCGGCAGGGATAACACCAGGTTGCCCAGAAATTCACGATGACTACCCTACCCCTCAGGGCACTTAAGCTAATTACTGAATCAGTACGAACATCTTTCAGCGTAAAATCCGGGGCCAGATTGATATCTTTTGTCAGTGCCGCAATTTTTCTCTTTTGAGCATCTGTTATTTTACTTTGCCCTGTCAGTATAAACAGTCCGAATATACCGATAAGCAATGCTGTTACGACAAAATGTATTCTTTTCATGTGAACCTCCGATAAGTTAATTCCGGTTTCCCTTTTCAAGAAAACTGATAAAGTTTGCGACATCCCGATCGAGTCCCGGGAAGGTGGCGATTGTCTCTCCTGATCCAGATAATATGGCGTAAAAAGGCAGGGCCACTGTATCAAAGCGATCTGCCTGGATCAGCTGATTTTTTCGGGCATCGTCCCCGAGATCAGTATAAAGTTTTACAAGAACAAAGTTATTGAGCAATTCTTTCACAGAAGAAGTTGAAAGAATATTATTGTCCATCCATTTACAATTTGTGCAGGTATAGCCTGAAAATTCCATTAAAATGGGTCTGTTTTCCTGCTGAGCGGCAGCCATTGCCGAATCCAGATCGCTCAGCCATTTTTCAGAACTCGCCGAATTTCCATTTCCTGTGCCGGTTACTGTTGAATTTGCTTCAGGAGGTGGCAGATATGTGTTTATCATACCACTGAGGGGCCGTCCGAAAAGTCCTCCGGCCAAATAGAACCCGAAAGAAAGGACAATAATCGCCATCATAAATCTTGGGACGCTAATCGACTCCAATTTGGAATCGTGGGGTAAAATAATCTTTCC
>CAZIYQ010000144.1:0-7057 GCA_964543505.1 uncultured bacterium
CCTGGTGTGAGGAAGAGTGTGGCACCTGCGGTGACGGCATCGTCCAGCCCGGTGAAGAATGCGAGACGGATGGGGACTGTCCCACCGGAGCCATCTGTGTGGACTGCGCCTGTCAGGATGCCTATTGTGGCGACGGTATTACCACACCGCCCGAGGAATGCGACGACGGTAACAATGTCGATGGAGACGGTTGTTCTGCTAATTGTACTCTTGAACAATTCTGCACTATCGATGGTTACAAGTGGCTGGATGAAGATGGCGATGGAGTTTGGGATGCCGATGAACCCGTTATAGAAGGCTGGGTGATTGACCTCTCCGATAGTGCTGGCAATCTGATTGCTTCAGCTGCCACCAATTCAGATGGTTATTATTGTTTCGATGACAATGTCTGCATCGCACCGGATAATGGGGCCGGCACAGCTGATATTCCTGCTGACTGTCCCTGGGAAAATCCTAATGAAAGCCTGTTGATAATTGACGGTCTGCCGGCTGGATCAGAAATTGATGTTGACTTGGTGGTTGATAGCTTCTTTGATGTCTCGATCACTGGGCAAGGAGGACTAGGAGGCGATTTTGCAACCTACTCAGCTGATGGAACCCTGTTTATGCAGGGAATGGGAGCACTTGCAGGATTCAGCCGTTCAATCATCCTTCAATTGGATTTCCAAGCCATCTATGGACCTAGGAACCCAGGTGATCCCATTCAATCTTTCGATACAGAGATCGTTTCCATGGAAGGTTCCCTGTTCGGTGATCCTGATTTCGATATGTTGACCCTGAAGGCGGGGAGCCATTTCTCCTTGTCTTCACCCGGTCACACGACTCTGACACAACTACCGGGGGGTGATTTTGCCGTTGACAGCTTCTTCGATATTACCTATCAAATTGACTTCACCGGTAACCCGGGCGGTGCTCTTTCCAGTATGGGTGGTACGACTATGGGAACGATTCACCTACCTGTCGGTGGCGGTGGTTTCTTCGACGATCTTAATCCCGGCGACGAAATCATCCTGTCCGAGGAATCTCAAACCGGCTATGAACAGACTCACCCGTCTGCGCCGGGGTATTATTCCCTGATTTGGGATCCCGCTTCAGTTTATCAGTCTTTCAATTTCGGGAATCATCCTGTGCCACAGGGCTGCGATAATCCTGCTACCGATTTTGAAGACCTCTCTGAAGGAGACAGTTACCATGTTGGCGATACCTTCAACACCTATGCTGTAGGAGTTACCATGGCTGAGTACCAGTGGTCGAACCTAAATTGGTTCTATGGTGGTTTTGCTTCAGTCGTCACCGGAGGGAATGCCGGTGGAACGGGTAATGAAATCAATATGAATAACATCAGCATGAACTTTGATTTCGGTGGACCTGTATCCGGTCTCGAGATGAAGTTTGGTGAATATGGTGGCAATATCAACTTCGAGATCAACAGTGATTTCAGGAATGTTGCCAACTTTGCAGATCTGGATGGAATAATTGTTGGAGGGGTTCATATTTCTGTTGTGAATGGATTGGGTAACGATGCCGGTACCCTCACACTGTGTCCAATTCCCGGAGCTGCCTTCAGTTCTTTCAGTGTGGGTGGTCAGGAATTGTATATCGATGACCTCTGTATTATTGACTGTGGACCCGTTTGCGGTGACGGCAATCTCGATACCAATGAAGAATGCGATGACGGTAACAATGTCGATGGAGATGGTTGTTCCTCCAATTGTATTGAGGAATACTGCGGCGACGGCATCCTCCAGCCCGGCCTCGGAGAACAGTGTGACGATGGGAATAACCTTGATGGAGACGGCTGTACTGCCAACTGTATTTTGGAGCTTGTAATGGAAGGCTGCGATGATCCGGCAACAGACTTCGAAGATCAGACGCTGAACAACCAGTTCTTCGTGGGTGAGTTCTTTAATACCTACTCGGTGGTCGCCACGATGATGGATTATCAATGGTCCAACCTTAACTGGTTCTCAGGCGGTTTCTCCAAAGTTGTTACCGGCGGTGGTGCCGGTGGCAGCGGTCTGGAGCTCAATGTGAACAATGTCAATGTTGAGTTTGATTTTGGCGGACCGGTTACCGGACTCGAAATGAAGTTTGGTGAGTACGGCGGCAATGTCAACTTTGAGATCAACGGTGATTTCCGCAATGTTGCCAACTTCGCCGATCTTGACGGCCTGACGGTTGGTGGTGTGATGGTTTCTGTGACCAATGGATTCGGCAATGATAACGGTGTATTGACGCTCTGTCCATCTCCGGGAATGGCTTTCTCGTCCTTCACTGTTGGAGGCCAGGAGCTGTATCTCGATGATATCTGTATCATTGACTGCGCTACCACAGGTTGTGGTAACGGTACTGTTGATCCGGGTGAGGAATGCGACGACGGCAACAATATTGACGGTGATGGCTGTTCGGCCAATTGTGTTGAAGAATATTGCGGCGATGGCATCGTACAGCAAGGTCTCGGCGAACATTGTGATGACGGCAACAGCGACAATACGGATGGCTGCATGTCTAACTGCCAGATTCAAGGTGATGCCAACGGAGACGGCAGTATCGATGTGTCGGATGTTGTGTTAATTGTTTACTGCATACTCAACTGGGATATCTGTCCATTCTACGATGCAAATGGTGACGGTGAAATTAATATCAATGACATCGTTCTCATTGTTTGTTGGATCATCGGCTGCACTAATCGGGATAATGGCCAGTCTATTCAGGATGCCAGCTTCTACTATGGAAACGGCAGTTTCAAGGTAGAAGCCGATGCCGACATTGCCGGCATCCAGTTAGAGACTGATCGGGAAGTTGCCGTAACGGCCACTTACCTGCCGCCCGGCTGGGAGTTTCACCAGTCCGGTTCGGTCATCCTGATGTTCAGTCTGGATGGAACGCCACTCAGGGATGGAGTGCTGTTTGACTATGCCGGCCGGCTTGAAGTCTCTTCGAGCCTCGTAGCAGATTGGACCGCCCATTCGGTCAATGCCGGTGTCCGGGAGATCCCATCAGTCTATCAGCTGTATCAGGCTCACCCCAATCCGTTCAATCCGATGACAACCATTGATTATTCTCTGCCGGAAGCCACACACGTGACGCTGAAGATCTACAATACGCTGGGTAATGAAATCATCACGCTGGTGAACAAACAGCAGCCTGGTGGTATTTATTCAGTGACCTGGGATGCCGCTGAATATCCCAGCGGGATCTATTTCGTCCGGATGGAGGCCAATGGTTACATTGAAAAACAGAAGCTGATGCTGATCAAATAAGCGTCGGCTCAATCCGGAGCGGTACGGTTATCCCCCGGGGATTGGTTACAAACTGGATCCTGGCGGAGGGTAATCGTGCCGCTTCATCCTTTCCGGATTACGGTGAAAATTCCCGCTGAAAATTGACCCACTTACAAGGTAATACTTTTGTTATACTACGGTAGTTAACAGTTAAATGATACGCAACAGTAAAAGGACGGCAACGGTGACTCTGTTGTTGACTGTCCTGTTCATCAGCTGTGCCGCCGCCGTCATCTTAAATGTGCCTGACCGGTTTGTACAAGGCCGGAGAAGAGCTGATAATACGCTCGAAAGGGAAATTCTCGATACACAAGTTGAGGTGACAGCTGATTCTGCTTCGTTTCGTGAAAGAAATACAGCGCTTTACTTTGGCGATCATAATGCAGACAGCCTGACTGTCGAATTGTGGCTGGAAAGTACGGAGGAAATTGGAGGGTTCCAGACCCAGGTGACCGGGCTCCACCTGACCAATGTGATCACAGAGGATGTAGCCGAATGTGGCTGGATGTTGGCCTGGAACCCATCAGGACTAATTTTGAGCTTTAGTCTTCTAACCGACTGCAGCCCGGGAATATACCAGGCCGCCACCCTGATTTATGACTACACGACTGCCGGCGAGGCTTGTATTTCCGATACTCATGTATCCGGGCATTATGGTCAACCACTTGAGGTGAATGAGGGGCCCTGCATTCCCCTGGACTACTGCGACCTGTCCGGTGACATGAATGGAGATGCAGAATTAAATATCCTGGACGTCACCCTGACTGTTGACTGCATTCTTCAGGATGACGAGTGTGTCTGCGCTGATATCAATTACGATATGATAGTGGATGTTCTGGATATTGTGACGCTGATATTAATCATTTTGGAGGAATAGAGGTGCCCTTCCCGTTTATCAAAAGTGTTAATTGTCTGTGGAAAATTTCTATGAAATATCAGAATGAATAAACCTGCCAGGGTGGCTTACAGCGCAGCTGTGATTAGAAAACTCCGGGAATGAATCATACGTTCAAAAGATTAATTTTAATACTCCTTGTCACAGGGGTGCTCTTTCCCCAGCCCTCCTCGATCAGCGGCGTGGTCATTGATCAGTCCACACAGCAGCCTCTGGTGGGTGCCAATGTCACTATCGAGGACACAGAACTTGGAACTGCTACCGATACCGACGGTCAATTTATTATTTCCGCCGTTCCCCCGGGTTTCTATCATCTGAAATTCACGATGATCGGATACCGCCCCTATGTTAAGATGAACATCCGGGTCACCAACAAACGGAATACCTATCTTAAAATCGAACTCGAGCAGCAGTTCATAAAAGGTGAAGCCATCTCCGTAACCCGGGCTCTGTATCAGAAAGAAAAGGATGCAATCGTATCCAGCCGGACGGTGGATTTTGAAGAACTGCGCCGTGATCCCGGCGGTGCACTGGATATCCAGCGCATGATGCAGGCTCTGCCATCGGTTGTTTCGTCAACGGATCAGCAGAATGAGATCATCGTCAGGGGTGGGTCGCCCGGTGAAAATTTATTCCTCATGGATGATATCGAGATTGCCAACCCCAACCACTTCGGTATTCAGGGAACCGGCGGCGGGCCGGTGAACATGATCAACAATCTCTTCATCGACAGGGTTGATTTCTTTGCAGGAGCCTTCCCTGCGAAATACTATGACAGGATCTCCAGTGTCATGGACATTCATCTCAAAGAGGGTTCCCGGAACCGCCACTCGGCTGACCTGGACATGAGTATGTCGGGTTTAGGCGTTTTTGCAGAGGGTCCGCTTTTTAACGGCCAAGGCAGTTATATGACGGCTATCCGCCAGAGCTTTGTGGATCTCGTGATAAAATCCACCGGCCTGAATGCAATTCCCCATTACTGGAACACGCAGACCAAGCTGGTATATGATCTGAATCAGCGCAATAAGCTCAGCTTTAATTATGTCCATGGAGCGGATGCCATTGATATTGAAGGTGAAGATGATGCCTGGAGCCGTGGAGCCGAAAACGGCAAATCCCGGGGTGACCAGAGCATAGCAGGTTTAACCTTGAAACATCTGTGGCGGTCCGATGGCATTACACGCTTTACGCTTGCGGGAACGACCACAGATTACAATTATGACGTTTTCCGGTACCTGCCCTCAGGTGAAAAAGAACATTACTACTGGCAGAATGAAACCGAATGGGATATTCAGTTAAAAGGAGATTTTGTCTGGAAATATTCCAGATCGATCGAGTTCAGCGGCGGGGCAGACCTCAAGCAGCTTGGCCGGGACTACGACGCCTGGGCCCAGCCCGATACGGTCTGGCAGTACATCTATCGTTATCCGGGGTCGCACGATGATTTTGTGTACATCAATCCCCCAACCTGGACGACGGAAATATTTCCCATCATCAGATCAGCTCCGGCCGATTCAGTGTACCGCGATGAAACAGGTGTCTGGCATTACACAGGGCAGAATGAGCTTGGAAATTGGCAGACAATTCTGATCCGGCCGGATTCAGTGGTTTCAACCTATCCTGCCTGGTCGGTACTGAAGCAGGATTCGGCTCCTCGGATCGGCGGTTTCTTTCAGGTTAAGTGGCGGCCGGGTGCCGGGATACTGTTGAATCTGGGTCTGCGCTACGGCTATCTGGACCTGACGGGTTACAGCTGGTTTGCTCCGCGGCTGGGATTCTCGTATAATTTTACTGACCGGACTTCTTTTAATTTTGGTTTTGGTGAACATTATCAAACACCGTCCATGACGATTTTGAGCTATGAATCTAAAAATGAAAAATTGCGCAGCAAGCATGCCAGGCAGATTGTCCTGGGACTGGAGCATTTCTTTTCGGAAGATACCCGGGGAACCGTTGAGGTGTATCAACGCTTAACGGAAGATATTCCCATCTCTCTGGCAGCCACTACAATTGATTCTTCCGATTTTGACCGTGGGTTTGTGAATGCAGGAAAAAACCGCTCAGCGGGAATTGAATTCTTTCTGCAAAAAAAACTGGCCAAAGACCTGTTTGGCACAGTCTCCTACTCTCATTATACTTCGGAAAACCGTGACCCCCGCTTTGCTGAGGATGTGTATTACTCCTCGGATTTTGATTTTAGAGATGTCTTTACGCTTGTGGGGGGGTATAAAATTCCACTTCGTGGCAGTCGTGTGACACCGCTCAATCAGAGGGATATACTGACCCGGCTGCTCGGTAAAACCCTGGGTTGGGGGGCGGATGAGCTCGAATTGTCCTTCCGTTACCGTTATGTGGGGGGACGGCCCTATACGGCTTTGTTATATAATTATAATGTCCGACGGTGGAGCGCTCCAACCGGACTGCCCAGAAATGATCAGCGACTGCGAACATACCAGCGTTTCGATCTCATGATCCTCTGGCATATATCTTTCAGGAGGTTTAATATGATCTCCTACATCAATATCATGAATGTAACGGATCGGGATAATATCTGGGACCTTCAGCGCAATGCCGATGGTACCGTTGCAGATATTCTGCAATTCAAAACCTTCCCGGTAGGGGGCATCACTTTGGAATTTTGAGACTCTTCGTACCCGCTATACCGTAAACCTGTCTAAAAGATGAGCATCCGGCCAGCATTCATCCATCGGAGATGGGATTTAATCTGAATAAGGGATCCACCGCAGCATGCCGGTTGACTACTCCCCTCCCAGTATCTCGTCGATCACCATGACGATGTCGATGATGGCGATCTGCCCCGAATAGTTCACATCGCCGGCCAGAAACTGCTCCTCCTCCGGCTCCGAGTATCCCAGCA